>NZ_JBEXCS010000047.1:0-71191 GCF_040605395.1 Streptomyces sp. NPDC005648
TCTCTCCGTTGGGGGGGGTCTTACACTTCGCCGCGTTCTCGTTTCTCCGCGGCCGCGGCCCGACGGAACGTTCCGTCGGCAGGCGCCCGAGGGTCGTAAACCAGTCAGGTGGTCGAAAGCTCTGGTTCACGTGCGTGAACAGAGGCGTATCGCCTCAGTGGATGATCCCGGTCCGCAGGGCCACCGCGACCATCCCGGCCCGGTCGCCCGTGCCGAGCTTGCGGGCGATCCGGGCGAGGTGGCTCTTGACGGTCAGCGCGGACAGACCCATCGAGACGCCGATCGCCTTGTTCGACTGGCCCTCCGCGACCAGCCGCAGCACCTCGACCTCACGGCCGGACAGCTCGCGGTAGCCGCCCGGGTGGCTCGGGGCGCCCGGGGGGCGGCGGTGCATGGCGGCACGGGAGCCGATGGGGGCGGCACCGGGCCGGGTGGGGAGCCCGACGTTCGTACGGGTGCCGGTGACGACGTAGCCCTTGACGCCGCCCGCGAGGGCGTTGCGCACGGCGCCGATGTCGTCGGCGGCGGACAGGGCCAGGCCGTTGGGCCAGCCCGCCGCGCGGGTCTCGGACAGGATCGTGAGGCCCGAACCGTCGGGCAGGTGGACGTCGGCGACACAGATGTCGCGGGGGTTGCCGATGCGGGGACGAGCCTCGGCGATGGACGAGGCCTCGATGACGTCGCGCACACCGAGCGCCCACAGATGGCGGGTGACGGTGGAGCGGACGCGCGGGTCGGCCACGACCACCATGGCGGTCGGCTTGTTCGGGCGGTAGGCGACCAGGCTTGCGGGCTGCTCGAGGAGAACGGACACCAGGCCTCCTGGGGGGCGGGACGGCTTTCCAAGGTCACAGTCGTCTTCGGCACCAAACCTGGAGTCCTTTAGAGAAAGATCACGATTTAGTGAGTAACAATCAGTGCAATTCGGACACGTGGTCGATCGTTCGGTGAACGAATCGCTTCGTTCGAGGGTTGGTTCCTGACTGAAAGTGGCCGTATCGACAAAGTGACGGTCAGTACGGCCCCCATGGGTGTGACTCCCGCAGGCGGGACTTGCGTGGTCAGCGCGACTGCTGCGGGCCGCGTCGCTGCGGCAGCGTGACGATGGACGCGTCGCCGGGTCCGGCCGGCGGCAGACCGGCGACCTGCGCCAGCAGATCGCACCAGGAGGCGAGGTGGGCCGCCGCGTCCGGGACCCCGCCCAGCCCCTCGCGGGGCGTCCACGACGCACGGATCTCGATCTGCGAGGCCGCGGGCCGCTCGGACAGCCCGCCGAAGTAGTGCGAACTGGCGCGCGTCACGGTGCCGCTCGGCTCGCCGTACGACAGTCCGCGCGCCTGCAGCGCGCCGGTCAGCCAGGACCAGCACACGTCCGGCAGCAGCGGGTCGGCCGCCATCTCCGGTTCCAGCTCGGCCCGCACCAGGGTCACCAGCCGGAAGGTGCCGCGCCAGGCGTCGTGCCCGGCGGGGTCGTGCAGCAGCACCAGCCGCCCGTCGGCGAGATCCTGGTCGCCGTCGACGACGGCCGCTTCCAGCGCGTAGGCGAAGGGGGCGAGGCGCTGGGGCGCACGAGTGGACTCGACCTCGATCTGCGGGCGCACTCGACTGTTGCGCAGGGCTTGCACCGCGGCCTGGAAGGCCGGCGGAGCCGTACCGCTCCCACCCCGGTCCCCCTCCTTGGTGTCGTCCATTCCGTCAGCGCCGTCCGACAGTCGTTCCTGAGCCGCAGCCATGCGGGAAGATTAGGGGACCGGTGGCCTGGCGTGGGGCTTGACACCCCGTGCCCGGCGTCGGGGTGGGCGTCGCCGAATCCCGCCCCCGGACCTCGTGCGAGACTTTCCCCGTGAGCGCCAACGACACGCCCCCGACCGCGACGTACGACTCCGCCTTCCTCAAGGCCTGCCGACGCGAACCAGTGCCGCACACCCCCGTCTGGTTCATGCGACAGGCCGGCCGCTCGCTCCCGGAGTACCGCAAGGTCCGCGAGGGCGTCCCCATGCTCGAGTCCTGCACGCGCCCCGAGCTGATCACCGAGATCACCCTGCAGCCGGTCCGCCGCCACCAGGTGGACGCGGCGATCTACTTCAGCGACATCGTCGTCCCGCTCAAGGCCATCGGCATCGACCTCGACATCAAGCCGGGCGTCGGCCCGGTCGTCGCGAACCCGATCCGTACCCGCGCCGACCTGGCGCAGCTGCGTGATCTCACCCCCGAGGACGTCTCCTACGTCACCGAGGCGATCGGCCTGCTCACCCGCGAGCTCGGCGCCACCCCGCTCATCGGCTTCGCCGGCGCGCCTTTCACCCTCGCGAGCTACCTCGTCGAGGGCGGCCCGTCACGCACGTACGAGAACGCCAAGGGGATGATGTACGGCGACCCGGAGCTCTGGGCCGACCTGCTCGACCGCCTCGCGGACATCACGGCCGCCTTCCTCAAGGTGCAGATCGAGGCCGGCGCCTCCGCGATCCAGGTCTTCGACTCCTGGGTCGGCTCGCTCGCCCCCGCCGACTATCAGCGCTCGGTGATGCCGTCGTCCGCGAAGGTCTTCAAGGCCGTCGAGTCCTACGGCGTCCCGCGCATCCACTTCGGCGTCGGCACCGGCGAGCTGCTGAGGCTCATGGGCGAGGTCGGCGCGGACGTCGTGGGTGTCGACTGGCGTGTCCCGCTGGACGAGGCCGCCCGCCGGGTCGGCCCCGGCAAGGCGCTGCAGGGCAACCTCGACCCGACGATCCTGTTCACCACCCCGGAGGCCGTCGAGGAGAAGGCGCGCGAGGTCCTGGAGGCGGCCGCCGGTCTGGAGGGCCATGTCTTCAACCTCGGGCACGGCGTCATGCCGTCCACCGACCCGGACGCGCTGACCCGGCTCGTGGACTACGTCCACACCCGGACGGCCCGGTAAGGGCCGCTCACCAGGTGTGCCGGGGCCGTGCCCGCCTGCCGAACAGCAGGCCGCGCGGCTCCGGGGGCGGGGGCGTGCCCGGCTTGAGCGGCCAGGCGAGGACCATGCCGGCCAGGAAGCCGACGACATGCGCCGCGTACGCCACCGTGCCGGCCTCGGAGACGCCCTCGCCGGACGAGTACACGGCCTGCAGCACGAACCAGAAGCCCAGCACCAGCCAGGCCGGCAGCCGCAGCGGCAGGAAGACCAGGAACGGCACCAGGACCCACACCCTGGCCTTCGGATACAGGACCAGATAGGCGCCCAGCACGCCCGCGATGGCACCCGAGGCGCCGATCAGGGGGTCGGCCGAGTCGGCGTTGACGAGCGCGAAGCCGTACGAGGCCGCGTAGCCGCAGACGACGTAGAACAGCGTGAAGCGGATGTGGCCCATGCGGTCCTCGACGTTGTTGCCGAAGATCAGCAGGAACAGCATGTTGCCCAGCAGGTGCAGCCAGCTGCCGTGCAGGAACATCGCGGTGAAGACCGAGACCACCGGGTTCTTGTCGTAGCCCGGCGGGGCCAGCACACAGCCGAGGCCGCCGTTCGCGGCCCTGCCGACGTCGCCCGTGGGGACGAACCGCGGCATCTGATGGTGGATCAACTCCCGCGGCACCGCCGCGTAGTGATCCAGGAACGCCTGCAGATGGCACGTCTGCGACAGGTCGCTGCCGCCCGCCACGGAGCCGGCGATACCGGGCGTGGACAGGAAGACATAGACGTTCGCGGCGATGAGCGCATACGTCACCCAGGGGGTGCGGCGCACGGGGTTCACGTCATGGACGGGGATGACCACAAGGGATTAGTGCCCGCGATGGGCTCCGTGAATCGGTGCGGTGCCCTGTGTGAACGCGGGCACGCGCGTGTGCGTATGACTGGTCAACCGCCCGCGGACCGGGGAAGGCGGGTCGCGGGAACGACGTGAGGAACAGGCGATGAACGACCGAGTTACTCCCCCTACGATGCTGGCGACACCTGACGGTGAGGCGGAGATCGCCCTCGTGATCCGGCTGCCCTGGGAGGACGTGGCCAGACTGGGCCAGGAGGCGGGACGGCTCGCCTTGCAGATGCAGCGGCCGGTGACGCTGGACGAGGCGGTGAGCAACCGGCTCCGTACGACCAGGCCGGCGGCGGCACACGCGAAGCCGGCCGGGGAGCAGCCGGTGGCCGTGACGACGACGGCGTCGGTGTCGTCGCTGCCGCCCCGGCCTCCGGCGGAGCAGGCGCGGCAGGCGATCGAGCGGATCAACGGGTCCGCCTGACGGACTCTCGCCGCAGACGTGGGAGCGCGTCTCCGGCCGCGGGCCAGCCGCGGCCGGTCGCGCCCCACACGAAGGACCGGCAGCTCCTCACGAAGGGCTGGGAGTGGGCTAGGAGCCCTTCCGCACCGCGGCCGAGGCCTTGCGGGCCGCTACCAGCACCGGGTCCCAGACCGGGCTGAACGGGGGTGCGTAACCCAGGTCCAGGGCCGTCATCTGCTCGACCGTCATACGGGCCGTGAGGGCGACCGCCGCGATGTCGACCCTCTTGCCCGCGCCCTCCCTGCCCACGATCTGCACGCCCAGCAGGCGTCCTGTGCGCCGCTCGGCGAGCATCTTCACCGTCATCGGTGACGCGCCGGGGTAGTAGCCGGCCCGGCTCGTCGACTCGATCGTGACGGTCACGTACTGCAGGCCGACCCTGCGCGCGTCCTTCTCCCGCAGACCCGTGCGGGCGATCTCCAGGTCGCAGACCTTGCTCACCGCCGTGCCGACCACGCCGGGGAAGGTGGCGTACCCCCCGCCGACGTTCGTACCGATGACCTGCCCGTGCTTGTTGGCGTGGGTGCCGAGGGCGATGTGGCGCTCCTGGCCCGAGACCAGGTCCAGGACCTCCACGCAGTCACCGCCGGCCCAGATGTTCTCGTGGCCGCGGACCCGCATGGCCAGGTCGGTCAGGAGCCCGCCGTGGGCGCCCAGGGGAAGGCCGGCCTCCTCGGCCAGAGCCGTCTGCGGGCGTACGCCGATGCCCAGGACCACCACGTCCGCCGGATACTCGGCGTCCTGCGTGGCGACCGCCCGGACCCGCCCGTCCTCACCGGTGAGGATCTTGGAGACCTCGGTGTCGTCGACCATGGTGATGCCCATGCCCTCCATTGCCTCGTGCACGAGGCGGCCCATGTCCGGGTCGAGCGTGGACATCGGTTCGCTGCCGCGGTTGACGACCGTCACCTCGTAGCCGCGGTTGATCAGCGCCTCAGCCATCTCGACGCCGATGTAACCGGCGCCGACGACCACCGCGCGACGGCCACGCGCGCGCGTGAGCGAGTCGAGCAGGGCCCGGCCGTCGTCGAGGGTCTGCACGCCGTGCACGCCCGGGGCGTCGGCGCCCGGCATGTCGGGGCGGATCGGGCGCGCGCCCGTCGCGATCACGAGTTTGTCGTACGACGTCCAGGACTCCACGCCGGAGTCGACCTCACGCGCGCGTACCCGGCCGCCCGCCACGTCGATCCCGGTGACCTCGGTCCCCATGCGCAGGTCGATGTCCCGCGCGCGGTGCTCCTCGGGCGTACGGGCGATCAATCGGTCCAGCTCGTCGACGTCGCCGCCCACCCAGTACGGGATCCCGCACGCCGAGTACGAGGTGAAGTGACCCCGCTCGAACGCCACGATCTCCAGCTCGTCCGGGCCCCTCAGCCGGCGGGCCTGCGACGCCGCGGACATTCCCGCGGCGTCGCCGCCGATCACGACCAGTCGTTCCCTCGCAGCGCTCATGCTCATGTGAACACGCTACGGGGACCCGGCATTTCAGTCCTGCTCGCCCTTCTCCCGGGTGCCGGGCAGACGGGGCCGGGCCAGCCGCAGCCAGGCCAGGGCCAGCAGGGCCGCCACAGCGGCGAAGGGCAGCACCGCGCCGAACGCCACCGCCAGCCAGCGCAGCATCGTCAGGAACGCGTGCCACCCGCCGGCCAGCGCGTCCACGAACCCGGTCTCCTCGTGCCCGGCGGTCTTCGCCACCGGGGTCTCGGACAGCGAGAGGGTGATGGTGGCCAGGCTCGTACGGTCCTTCAGGGCCGCCTGCTGGGCCAGCAGCGCCTCCAGGTCGGCCTCCCGGTTGCTCAACTCGCCCTCCAGCTCGACCACATCGCTGAGCTTGGTCGCCCTGTCCATCAGCTCCCGGACCCGGGCCACGCTGACCCGCTGCGACTTGACGCGGCTGTCCACGTCGACGACCTGGCCGGTGACGTCCTCGGCCTTCGCCGTGCGGTCGAGGAGCTTGCCCGCGCCCTGCAGGTCGGCGAGGACCTGGTCGTACTTGTCCACCGGGACGCGCAGCACCACCCGGGTGCGTTCGCGGCCCTTCGCGTCCCGGGTCGTGGTCTCGTCGCCGACATAGCCGCCCGCGTTCTCGGCCGTGGTCCTGGCCTCGTCGAGGGCCTTGGGCACGTCCTTGACCTGCACGGTCAGTGAGGCGGTACGGATGATGTCGCTCGCGGTCAGCCGGGGCGCCGCGGACGCCCCGGCGCCGCCCGCGTACTTCGCGCCGCCGGGTGCCGCCGCCTTGGCGTCGCTCTTGGCCACGGCGCCGTCCGCGGAGCTTGCGGAGCCGGTGTCGTCGGCGCTGCATCCGGTCAGGGCCAGGGCCGCTGCCAGCAGGAGCCCGGTCAGGGCCTGGACGGTTCGTACGGAACGTGGTGCGCGCATCTGGGAGTCCCCCCGAGGGTGGTGACGACTGACGCTCCTTCGACGCCGGGAGGGGCCAGGACGTTGGGACCGCCGTGTCCCGATGCGGTCACGGTCGGGACTCGTGAAGAACACTGGGCCGCGGCCGGGCTGTCAGTGGGGTCTGAGAGGCTGGTGACATGCGCGAAGTGGAGACTCGTACGGACCCGGGCCGGGTCGGTCGGGCAGTCGTCGTCGGCGCCGGTGTCGCGGGGCTCGCCGCCGCGCACCGGCTGCTGGAGCGGGGTGCGCGGGTGACCGTGCTGGAGGCCTCGGACCGGGTCGGCGGCAAGCTGCTGCCCGGCGAGATCGAGGGCGTCCGGGTGGACCTCGGGGCCGAGTCGATGCTGGCCCGCAGACCGGAGGCGGTCGCCCTGGCCCGCGAGGTCGGCCTCACGGACCGGCTCCAGCCGCCGGCCACCGCGTCGGCGTCCCTGTGGACCCGCGGCGCGCTGCGCCCGATGCCCAAGGGCCATGTCATGGGCGTCCCCGGCACCGCGGCCGCGCTGACCGGCGTTCTGTCCGACGAGGGTCTCGCCCGTATCGAGCGCGATGCCGACCTGCCCCGTACCGAGATCGGCGACGACGTGGCGGTGGGGGAGTTCGTGGCGGCCCGTCTGGGCCGCGAGGTCGTCGACCGCCTGGTCGAGCCCCTGCTCGGCGGCGTCTACGCGGGCGACGCCTACCGCATCTCGATGCGCTCGGCGGTCCCGCAGCTCTTCCAGATCGCCCGCACCCACACCTCGCTCACCGAGGGCGTCCGCGACCTCCAGGCGAAGATGGCGGCCGGCGGGCAGACCGGGCCGGTGTTCATGGGCATCGAGGGCGGCGTCGGCACCCTGCCCCTCGCGGTGGCGGACGCCGTGCGGGCACGCGGCGGGGAGATCCTCACCGGTACCCCGGTCCGTGAGCTGCACAGGGCCGACGGGGCGGCCCAGGCCTGGCGTGTCGTCACCGCGGACCGGGTCCTGCACGCCGACGCCGTGGTCCTCGCCGTCCCCGCCCCCGTCGCCGCCGCCCTCCTGCGCGCCGAGGCCCCCGCCGCCGCCACCGAGCTCGCCACCGTCGAGTACGCCTCGATGGCCCTGGTCACCCTCGCCTACCGCCGAGCCGACACCACCCTGCCCGAGGGCAGCGGCTTCCTGGTGCCACCGGTCGACGGGAGGACCATCAAGGCATCGACGTTCGCCTCGCAGAAGTGGGGCTGGATCGCCGCCGAGAACCCCGGCCTGGTCGTCCTGCGCACCTCACTCGGCCGTTACGGCGAGACCGAGATCCTCCGGCGCGAGGACGCCGACCTGGTGGACGTCTCCCGCCACGACCTTCGTCAGGCCACCGGCCTCGACGCCACGCCCGTCGCCACCCGTGTCACCCGCTGGGACGACGGCCTGCCCCAGTACCCCGTCGGCCACCACGCGCGCGTGGCCCGTATCCGCGAGCATGTCGCCGAGCTGCCCGGCCTCGCCGTCTGCGGCGCCCCGTACGACGGGGTCGGCATCCCGGCCTGTATCGCGAGCGCCCACGCGGCCGTGGACCAGATCGGCGGCGACCTGGCCGCCGTACGGGAGCTCACCGCCAACCCGGTGCAGAGTCTGCACGGCGGAGCAGGAGAATAAGGGCCATGAGTGACGACGCCCCCACCCCCGAGGCCGCCAGGATCCCCAACAAGGGCAAGCTGGCCAAGGACCTCAACGAGGTCATCCGCTACACCCTGTGGTCCGTCTTCAAGCTGAAGGACGTCCTCCCCGAGGACCGCGCGGGCTACGCCGACGAGGTCCAGGAGCTGTTCGACCAGCTCGCCGCGAAGGACGTGACGATCCGCGGCACCTACGACGTGTCCGGTCTGCGCGCCGACGCCGATCTCATGATCTGGTGGCACGCGGAGACCAGCGACCAGCTGCAGGAGGCGTACAACCTCTTCCGCCGCACCAGGCTGGGCCGCGCACTGGAGCCGGTCTGGTCGAACATGGCGCTGCACCGCCCCGCCGAGTTCAACCGCTCGCACATCCCGGCGTTCCTCGCCGACGAGACGCCGCGCGACTATGTCAGCGTCTATCCCTTCGTGCGGTCGTACGACTGGTACCTGCTCCCGGACGAGGACCGCCGCCGTATGCTCGCCGACCACGGCAAGATGGCCCGCGGCTACCCGGACGTCCGCGCCAACACGGTCGCCTCCTTCTCGCTCGGCGACTACGAGTGGATCCTCGCCTTCGAGGCCGACGAGCTGTACCGGATCGTCGACCTCATGCGCCATCTGCGCGCCTCGGAGGCCCGCAGGCACGTCCGCGAGGAGGTCCCGTTCTACACGGGCCGCCGCAAGTCCGTCGCCGAACTGGTCGCCGGGCTGGCGTAGCGCCCCTACGGCACGCGGGCCTCATCGCGAGGCGCTCGGGGCCGCGTGCCCCGCGCACCCCGCGTGCCGCTCGGGCAACCGTCCTTCCAGCAGGTAGGCGTCCAGATACGCGTTGACGCACTGATTCGGCCCGCCGGCGATCCCGTGCGTCCCCGCGTCCCGCTCGGTCACCAGCACCGACCCCGACAAGCGCCGGTTCAGTTCCAGCGCCCCCTCGTACGGCGCGGCCGCGTCCCGCTCGGCGGCGAGGATCAGCGTCGGCGGCAGCTCACCGGGACCGGTCCGCACATCGACCGGCCGCTGACGCGGCGTCGGCCAGTACGCGCAGGGCAGGTTCATCCACACGTTCTCCCAGGTCTCGAACGGCGCCACCCGGGCCAGCCGGGTGTTGTCCCGGTCCCACACCCGCCAGTCCGTCGGCCAGGAGGCGTCGTTGCACTCGACCGCCGTGTACACCGCGCTGGAGTTCTCCGCCTCCGCCGCCGCCTCCCGGACGGGCCCCGCCTGTTCGACCAGCGGCTTCGGGTCCCCCTTCAGATACGCGGACAGCGCCTGCGCCCGCTGCGGCCAGTAGTCGTCGTAGTACCCCGCGGTCAGAAACGCCCCCTGCAACTGCCCCGGCCCCACCTTCCCGCCGGCCGGCGCGGCGGCCAGCCGCGCGCTCGCCTTCTCGTAGCTCCGCTGTACGGCCGCCGCCGTCCGCCCCAGCCCGTACACGTCGTCATGCTCGGCGATCCACTCCCGGAAGTCCGCCCAGCGCCCCTCGAACGCCGCCGACTGCCCGAGGTTGTCGCGGTACCAGACCTGTTCCGGATCGGGGTTCACCGCCGAGTCGAACACCATCCGCCGCACATGCGAGGGGAACAGCGACGCGTACACCGCCCCGAAGTAGGTTCCGTACGACGCCCCCATGAACGTCAGCCTGTCCTCGCCCAGCGCGGCCCTGAGGACATCCAGGTCACGCGCGTTGTTGAGCGAGTTGTAGTACCGCAGCGCGCTCCCGGCCCGCCGCGCGCACCCGCGCGCGTACGCCTTGGCCTCGGCGATGCGTTCCTTCTTGTACGACTCCGAGGGGTGCGTCGGCGAGGGCCGCGGCCCCTTGAAGAAGTGCGCGGGGTCCTGGCAGGACAGCGGCGCGGAACGGCCGACGCCGCGCGGGGAGTAGCCGACCAGGTCGTAGGCGGCGGCGATCCGCTTCCACTGCGGCATGAACCCGATCAGCGGGAAGTACAGGCCGTCGCCGCCGGGCCCGCCCGGGTTGAAGACCAGCGCGCCCTGCCGGGGCACCCGACGCTTGCTGTTGTGCGGGTCCTTGTGCGTGGCCGGCACCCGGCTGACCGTCAGCTTGATCTGCTTGCCGTTCGGCTGGGCGTAGTCGAGCGGGACGGACACCGTGCCGCACTCCAGGGTGCCCGGCATGTCCTGGGCGTCGGAGCAGGTGCCGAAGTCGACGCCGGCCAACCGGGCGTGCGCGGCGGCGATCGCCGTACCGGCCCGCTCGGCGAGCCCGGGACGGGCGGGTGTGCCGTCGGCCGGCGCCGCGGCGAGGGTGGTCAGGAGCAAGGATCCGGCGGCCGAGTAGAGGGCGGCTGCTCTCATCGCGTATCCCTTCGATGCACGGCGGCGACAAAAGGGATGTTTCGTTCGACTGTCGGCGAAGGCAAGCACCGCCCCGGCGGTGTCGGCCCCAATGACCCCTGTGCGCCCCCGGCGTGCGGTTCACGCCAGGGCGGGTCCGTGCGTTAGGTCAGCCCTAGACCTGGTCCCGGTGGGTGAACGCGGCCCGCAGGTCCGGTTCGCCGATCGCGCGGACACCTCGTACGGCGACGGTCGTGAGGTAGGTGCGGTCGTCGCCGCCGGTGCGCCGGGCGAGGGTGCCCAGCAGGCGCTGGCCGGCCGGGGAGGCCCAGCGGGAGTACGGGTGGACCTCGACCCGGGCGATGGCCAGACAGCTCAGCGTCAGGGCCAGGGGGAGCGCGAACCACAGGGCCACCAGGCCGCGTGACATGTCCGGCTGGGCGGGGATCAGCAGTGCGGCCGCGCCCAGCGCGAGGACGGTGAGCGCGGCGAGCCGCACCTGGCGCACCCCGGACGCGACCGTGGTCCGGACGCCGGCGGGGACGGCGAGACCGGCGCTGACCAGCCGGTCGCCGAGGTCGCCGACGGCGTCGGCGGAGGCCGCGGCGGCCCGGACCGGGGCGATACGGTTCTGCCCCTCGGGTCCGATGGCGCCTATGACCGACCGCTCGATCTCGTCGCGCCCGCGCGGGTCGACCACCGTCGCCCAGCCGGTGTGGGCGAGCAGCAGCCGTCGCTGCCGGGCCATGGAGACCATGGTCAGATCGGCGACCCGGCGAGGTCCGCCGGACAGGAACGCGGCCTCGTAGAGCGTCAGATCGTGCTGGGACGCATCCGTGTCGTCGGCCGCGGTGCGGGCGGCGGCCAGGCACAGCCGGGTGCACGCGGTGCCCGCGACGGCCCAGGCCAGCAGCAGGAGAAGGACCCAGAACATGCCGCGTTTCTATGCCAAACGACTGAGGGAACGCCATGCCCTGTTCACAATCCGGACGGAGTGTTGTCGGTATGTGACGTTCCACTTGTCCGGAAGTGTGCCGCTACGTGAGGGTCGCGGTGGCGGCTGCGGTCATGGATACGGTTACTGCGGCGGCGGACTGGACGCGGCCGGCGGGAGCGCGTAGGTCGGCGAGGCGGACGGTGCGACCGGGGCGGCCGGGCCGGTGTCGGTCGTGGGGCCGGGCGGGGCCGGGGAGTTGACGAGCGGGGGAGTGCTTCCGGAGGCCATGTCCTGGGCCAGCGCGTCCCAGTCGACGTATCCGGTGGCCTCCAGGACCTTGATGTGGTCCAGCACGGTCGTGTTCGCGTCGTCGGCGAGTGAACGCACCAGCGAGTTGCGGGTGGTGGCGCGCACCTGGGCGACGAGCGAGAACACCTTGCCGTGCGCGAGGCGCGCGATGTTCACGAAGTCCCGGTCGTAGTCCGTGCCCTGCGCCGCGCTGAGCGTGGTCAGCCACTGCTTCTGCTGGTCGCTCGGCTGGTTGGGCAGTTGGAGTCCGAGCTTGGCGGCGACGTCCCGCACCCGCTGGTCCAGGAAGGTGTGTCCCTCGACCAGGTGCTGTCCCGCGATCCGTACGGCCTCGGTGGTGCCCTTCTGCTCCGCCTGCTGGCCGGCGGGCAGCTCCCACAGCCCGGCCAGTCTGACCTTGGTGACGAACTCGCGGTCCAGGGCGGACAGCGGGCCGTAACTCGTCGACACCGTCTGGGCGTTGAGCACGTCCACGCCGGTGCCCGAACGGTCGGCGTAGGACCAGATCGGGAAGATCAGAGCGAGCAGGGTCGCCAGCAGGCCGGTGATGATGACACCGGTGCCACTGATGATGCCTCGACCCTTCAGGGGTGGTCGCGGTCGCATGGTGCCTCCTGGTACGGCACCGCACGCTGGTCGGTTTCGGGTGCGGGATTCGCATGTTACTCGGGAGTGCTGTTCGAACCGGGTGCCCGGGGTGTTACTCCCGGCACACTCCCGCGCACCGCCCGCGTCCGCTCAGCGGAGCGGCAGCATCCTCCGTGCGGCCCTCGCCACCCGCGAGCGCGGCGCCGGTCCCGACCGCTCCAGCCACCACGCCCGCACCTCCCGCCGGGTCCGCCCCTCTTCGAGCCGGCCGGACAGCAGCAGGTACTCGGCGAAGTCCAGCGCGTCCCGCCGGTAGCCACCGGTCATGGGACGCCCGTGCGCGTACGCGAGGAAGGCTTCTCGATACGCCTGGCCGAGCAGCGCCGGCAACTCGGGCGCGACCTTCCCCACCACACCGGCCCGCTTCCCGACCAGCGCCCGACCCTGCACCCCCACCCGCCCCCGATCGAACCCTTCGGGCACAGGAGTGCCCCCGACCAGCGCGGAAAGCAAGGAGACCTGCCCAAGAGCGACCCGCTGACGGGCTGGGGCGGTGTCGGTTGCGGGCGCCGGGACCGGACCGGCGCAGAAGACGGGCACCGGGTCCGGGCCGGGTCCCGGTGCCCCCGCCTCCAGGGGCCCGCGTTCCGTCGTTCTCCGCTGCGACGCGCCCCTCTTCAGCGCCGCCCGGATCGCCCGCAGCTCTGCCTCCAGTTCCGCCTCGGTGGGAAAGTCCTCGTCTCTCTCCAGCAGGACACCCGGGGGCGAGACGCGGGAGGTGAGGTCGGTCAGGATGTCGAGGACCGCCGGGGGGACCGGGTGGGCGTGGCTGTCGTGCCAGACGCCGTCGCGTTCGAAGCCGCCGGCGACATGGACGTAGGCGATGGCCTCCACGGGAAGCTCGGCGAGCGCCTTGGCCGGGTCCTCGCCGCGGTTGACGTGGTTGGTGTGCAGGTTGGCCACGTCGACGAGGAGCTGGACGCCGGTGCGGTCGACGAGGTCGTACAGGAACTGGCCCTCGGTCATCTCCTCGCCCGGCCAGGAGAACAGCGCGGCGATGTTCTCGACCGCGAGCGGCACCGGCAGCGCGTCCTGGGCGATCCGGACGTTCTCGCACAGCACGTCGAGGGCGTCCCGGGTGCGCGGGACGGGCAGCAGATGCCCGGCCTCCAGCGGCGGGGACGCGGTGAGCGGCCCGCCCGCCCGTACGAACGCGATGTGCTCGGTGACCAGCGGAGCGCCCAGCGCCTCGGCCCGCTCGGCCAGCGCCGCCAGGCGCCCGGCGTCGGGCCGCTCCGCACCTCCCAGGCCGAGCGAGACACCGTGCGGGACCACGGTCACCCCGCGGGCCCGCAGCCGCTCCAGCGACTCGGGAAGGTGGCCGGGACAGATGTTCTCGGCCACCGCCTCGACCCAGTCGACGCCCGGCATCCGCTCCACGGCCTCGGCGATCTCCGGCCGCCATCCGATGCCCGTCCCCAGTCGCTCCATGGTCCTTCCCCCCCCCGGTCTCCTCGAAGAACGTGACGGGGGTATGGCCCCGGAGGCCGGAACCGAACCTCCCGTCGGCCTCCTTCAGAGCAACATTTGAGGTTCGGACCCCTCGGACCCCTCGGACCCCTCGGATCCGTGGGACCCCGCGGCCGGCGGCCGCGCCCGCTTCACCGCAGCACGCCCGCCGTGTCCACCGGATCCGGCCGTCCCGTGTTGACCGTGCCCGGCGCGCCCGGCGAGGGACGGGACGTCGTCCGTACGTTCCCGCCGGCCTCGGCGACCGGCGCGGAGGGCACCACCTGGCCGGGCACCGGGGCCGCCGGGCCCGTCGGGCTGGCCGTGCTGCCGGCGACCGCGTCGTTGGCGATGGCGTCGAAGTCGACCCGGCCCGTCTTCTCCAGGATCGTGATGTGGTCGAGCACGGTCTGGTTGGCGTCCGAGGCCAGCTGCCGTACGAGGGTGTTGCGGGTGGTGTTCCGGACCGTGCCGATGGCCGGGAAGATCTTGCCGTGTGCGGACCGCAGCAGGTTCACGAACTTGTACTCGTACTCCGCGCCGGTCGCCGCCGACATCTCCTGCAGCCACCCCTGCTGCTGCTCGTTGGGCTGGTTCGGCAGCTCCACGCCCAGCTGGGCCGCGACGATCCGCACCCGCTTGTCGAGGTCGGTGTGACCGACGATGAGATGGTCGCCCGCCTCCTTGATCGCCTCGCTGGGCGCCCGCTCGATGGCCTGCTGTCCGGCCGGCAGCTCCCACAGCCCGGCCAGCCGCACCCGCACGATCAGATCGCGGTCGGAGGCGGTCAGCGGACCCCACTGGGTGTTGACGGTCCCCGCCGCCACGTTCGCCTGACCGGTGCCCGACCGGTCGGCGTACGACCAGACGGGGAACGCGAGTGCGCCGAGGGTGGCGACAAGGGCCGCGATGAGAAAGGCCGTACCGTTGATCCGCACACGCAAGGGTGCCTCCCGGGTGAAACCAACTGATCGTCGGTGCTTGGTACTTGGTGACTGCTGGGCGCCGGTGCCAGGAGGTACGCGCGGGAGGAACGCGTTGTTCAAACAAAAGGTAAAGAACTAAAGGGCGGGCAAAGTCACCGCAGTGCCGGGTGCTCGGCGACCACCGTGCAGGAACCGGGCGCGATCTCCGTGAAGCCGGCGTCACGCACCAACGGCAGCCCGCCGGCGGTCAGTTCGCCCCAGCGCCCCGCCTCGGCGGTCCGTACGGCGAGCGGGAAACCCGCGTCGCGCCACGCGGCCCGCTCCTCGTCCGACAGCTCCCACCAGGCCAGTTGGGCACCGTGCCCGGCCTGGGCCATCGCCTTGCCGGCCGACATGTCGAGCTCGGGGTTCAGCCACAGCACGGGCGTCCCCGGCTCGACGGGCGCGGGCGCCTCGGGATCGTCGAGATCCGTCCCCGACACCTGCAGCCTGGCCAGCTCCTTCGGCCACCCGTCCAGCGGCACCGGCACGAACACCCGCACCTCGGCCGACTTCCCGGTCACGGTGATCCCGTCCAGCTCCCCGGCCCGCCGCCACTCGGCCCCCCGGGCCCGCCGCACGACCTTCCGGATCCGGGCGTCCTGCCAGTCCCGCATGGCCCCGGCCCACTCCCCGTCCCCGACGGACCGCTCGTCGGCGAGCATCACGAGCACGGCCCGGGCGGCGGTCTCGAGAGCGTCGGTCCGCGCGGGCGGCGCCGTCTTCTCGATCCGCACGACGAGCGGCAGGACGAACTGCGGCGCCTCGTCACGGGCGGTGCGCTCGGACTGGAAGGGACTGTCACCGGTGGCGGCTGGAACATGGCTCACAGACGCCCACCCTAAGGGGCGCGGCGCACCGCGCCCGCCGGTCATCCGGAACAAGCGGTCCGCTGTGCCTCCTGCCACTCGCAGACCGGGCACAGCGTGATCCCCTTGTGCGACTCCGGGTACTCCGTGGGCTCCCGGCACAGCACACACTCCGCGTGCGCCTGTCCGGTGGTGTCCTCGCTCATGCCCCCAGCCTAGGCGGGCCGGCGATGTGCGTCCGTGGCGCCGATCAGTTCGGACACCTTCACGAACCGGTATCCCTTCTTCCGCAGCTCCGGCACGATCGTCCGCACCGCGCGCTCGGTCGCCGGGGCGGCGCTGCGGGTGCAGTGCATGACGACGACCGATCCCGGCCGCACCCCCTCCAGCACCTGCCGGGCCACCGCGTCCGCGTCCGTCGCGAACGCGTCCCCGCTCACCACGTCCCACTGCACGGCGGTGACCCCGGTCGGGGTCAGCGCCTTGAGGGCCTCGCGGTCGTAACACCCGCCCGGGAAGCGGAAGTACGGCATCGCGTCCGTGACACCGGCCTTGCGGAACGCCTGGTACGTGCGCTCCACCTCCGACCGCATCCGGTCCGGGGCGACGGTCGGCAGGCCGTAGCAGTCACCGGTGAAGGCGTAGTGGCTGTAGGAGTGGTTGGCGATCTCGAAGAGCGGGTCCCGGTCGATGGAGCGGGCCTGGACCGGGTACTCCTCGGCCCATCGCCCCGTCATGAACACGGTCGCCGGCACCTTCAGCGCCCGGAGCGCGGCGATGAGCCGCGGATTGTCGAAGCGTTCACCGCGAGCGGCCCGAGCGCCCTCGTCGGCGGTCATGTCGGCGTCGAAGGTGAGCGCGACCGTCCTGCCGTAGCCCCGGGGGCCGTTCCTGAAGACGGGGGTGAGGCCGGCGGGACCGGGGGCGAGGGTCGGGGCCTCGGACGGGGCGGCGGTGGTCGCCGTGGGGGCCGGACGGGCGGCGTGGGTAGCGGCGGGGGCACCGCAGGCGGTGAGCGCGGCGCCGAGCGCACAGACGACGGCTGCGTGGCGTACTCGAATGATCACCGTATGAAGATAATGGTGGCGATTGTCCTAAATTAGGACCGCCGCACCTCTGCCGGTCATCACGCACCCTTCAGCAGTCGCTCCCGGCAAGTCTCCAGGTCGTAGTCCGGTTCCGGATACCGCGGATCGAGCGCCTCCAGATGTTCCAGGAGCAGCCGGGCGACCGCCCAGTCGCGGTACCACTTGCGGTCCGCCGGGATCACGTACCAGGGGGCGTTCGGGGTCGAGCAGCGGTGCAGGGCGATCTCGTACGCCTCCTGGTACGCCGGCCACAGCGCGCGGTCGTCGATGTCCCCGGGGCTGAACTTCCAGCGCTTGTGGGGGCGGTCGAGGCGTCTGAGCAGACGGCGGCGCTGCTCCTCGTAGGAGATGTGCAGGAAGCACTTGAGGACCGTCACCCGGTCGTCGGTCAGGCGCTGTTCGAAGCGGTTGATCTCCTCGTAGCGGGCTTCGATCTCCTCCGGTGGGACCAGGCCCCGCACTCGGGGCACGAGGACGTCCTCGTAGTGGGAGCGGTCGAAGGCGCCGATCTCGCCCGGGCGGGGGAGTTCCCTCTCGACGCGCCACAGGAAGTGGTGCTCCCGCTCCTCGGGGGTCGGCGCCGTGAAGCCGGTCACCCGGCAGCCGGCCGGGTCGAGCATCCCGATGACGTGCTTGACCGTGCCGCCCTTGCCGCTGGTGTCCATGCCCTGCAGCACCAGCAGGACGCGGCGGCGGTCGCCCGTGGTGCCCGCCGCCCAGAGGCGCTCCTGGAGGCCGGCGAGACGTCTGCCCAGACGGGCGGTGGCGTCCCGGCCCGCCGACTTGTGCCCGGGGCCCGTGGGAACGGCCCGGGGGTCGCGGGCGGCGAGGTCGATCCGCTCGTCCGAAGGGACGCGCAGCAGCCGGCGCAGGTCTGTCGCCCTGTTCGGTTTCTTGCGTTTCCCCACGGGAGGTTCCTTCCGGTCAGCGGCCGTAACGCCCGGTCAGGGTGCCCGAGGCCAGGGTGTGGCCGGAGAGGGCGCGCCTGAGGCCGTCCGGTGAGGTGGTGGCGGGCAGGTCCAGGGCGCGGTCGGTGGCGTAGACCGAGAAGACGTAGTGGTGGGGTGCGGCGCCCTTGGGCGGGCAGGGGCCGCCGTAGCCGGTCTTCTCGAAGCCGTTGCGTCCCTGGGTGGCCTTGCGGGGTGCCTGGCCGGCCGGCCAGGCCGTCTGGCGCGCCGGCGCGTTCCACAGCAGCCAGTGGGTGAAGGTGCCGTGCGGGGCGTCGGGGTCCTCGACCAGGAGCGCCAGGGTGGTCGCCGTGGCGGGGAGGCCGGAGAAGGCGAGCGGCGGGGAGGCGTCCGCGCCGTCGCAGGTGTAGCGGCGCGGGATCGTGCCGCCGTCGGTGAAGGCGGGGCTCGACACGGTGAGGCGGTGCGCGGCGCCGGTGGCGGGCGCGGCGGACCCGCCGGTGTCCCCGCAGCCCGACGCGAGCAGCGTCACCGCCACGCCGGCCACGATCGCGAGCCTGCGGTCCATGAGCGGAACGCTAGTCGCGCCCCCGCGCCCCCGCTACGGCGTCACTTCTCGATCTCGTGGTCGTGCCGATGGTCCGGCGGGTGCTCCTGGTGTTCCTGCGCCCTCTCCAGGAAGCGCAGCAGCTCCACCGGGAAAGGCAGCACCAGCGTCGAGTTCTTCTCGGCGGCCACCGCGACGACCGTCTGCAGCAGCCGCAACTGGAGCGCGGCCGGCTGTTCGGACATCTGCTCGGCCGCCTCCGCGAGCTTCTTGGAGGCCTGGAGTTCGGCGTCCGCGTTGATGATGCGGGCGCGGCGCTCGCGGTCGGCCTCGGCCTGGCGAGCCATGGAGCGCTTCATGGTGTCCGGCAGGGAGACGTCCTTGATCTCGACGCGGTCGATCTGGACACCCCAGCCGATGGCCGGGCTGTCGATCATCAGCTCCAGGCCCTGGTTGAGCTTCTCGCGGTTGGAGAGCAGGTCGTCCAGGTCGCTCTTGCCGATGATGGAGCGCAGCGAGGTCTGCGCCATCTGGGAGACGGCGAACTTGTAGTCCTCGACATTGACGAGCGCGGCCGCCGCGTCGACGACCTTGAAGTAGACGACGGCGTCCACACGCACCGTCACATTGTCCCGGGTGATGCCCTCCTGGGCCGGGACCGGCAGCGTGACGATCTGCATGTTGACCTTGCTCAGCCGGTCCACGAACGGGACGATCATCGTGAACCCCGGCTCACGCGCGGCACCGGCGAGCCGTCCCAGGCGGAAGACCACACCGCGCTCGTACTGCTTGACCACCTTCGCCGCCGCGGCGAGGTAGACGAGCCCGGCGGAACCGGCCAGCACGGCCGCTGTCACCAGCTCAGGAAGCATGACGACCCCCTCGCTACGAGGCCCCTTATGTCCGCTCCTGCAACGATATGCCCGGTGCCCGGTCCGGGGCCACGACGGGCTCAGGACCGGGCACCGGGCGAAGGGTCAGGCCGCGTCGGCGCGCTCCGTCCGGGCGGCCGGCCGCTCCGGCTCAGCGGTCACCCGCACCGGCTCGGTGCCCACCGCGCTGTGCCGCTCGGCCCAGTTCTCCAGGGCCGTACGGCAGGCGTGGTCCAGGTGGTGCAGACCCGAGAGGTCCAGCTCCACCGGGCGGTCCTGGGGCAGCGCCTCCAGGCTGTCGAGGATCTTCGGCAGCCGCAGGAAGGTCGCGTTGCCCGACAGATACGCCTGGACGGGGCCCGCGCCCTTGTCGATGACCTCCAGCCTGATGTGCGAGGCCTCCCAGGCGGTCTTCGCGACGGCGAGCGCCAGACCGATCAGGACGCCCTCGAACATGCTGACCGCGACGATCGACACGGCGGTGACCACCAGGATCAGCGCCTCGCCGCGGTGCTCGCGCCACAGCGACACGATCCCGCGCACGGGGATCAGCTTGGCGCCCGAGTGGACCAGGATGCCGGCGAGCGCCGGGATCGGGATGTAGGCCAGCACACCCGGCAGCAGGGCGGCGAACAGCAGCAGCCACACGCCGTGCATCACCCGGGACGCCTTGGTCCTCGCGCCCGCCTGGACGTTGGCCGCGCTGCGGACGATCACGGCGGTCATCGGCAGGGCGCCGAGGACACCACAGATCGCGTTGCCCGCGCCCTGGGCCACCAGTTCCCTGTCGTACTCGGTGCGCGGACCGTCGTGCATCCGGTCCACGGCCGCCGCGCTGAACAGCGACTCGGCCGACGCGATCAGCGTGAACGCGACGACCGTGCCGATCAGACCGACGCTCGCCAACTCGCCGAAGGAGCTGAGGGAGGGCGGCTGGACGGAGCCGAGCAGGCCCTGCACCTCGACGGTCGCGACCGGCAGGGAGAAGGCGAGCGCGGCGAGGGTCGCGAGGCCGACGGCCGCGAGCGGTCCGGGGACCGCGCGCACCCGCTTCGGCATCCGCTTCCAGAACACGAGGACGGCGATGGTGCCGGCGCCGAGCGCCAGGGAGGCGAGCGCGTCCGTCTGCCCGAGCGCTTCGATCAGCGCGCCGGGCAGCCCGGCTATCTTCGCGAGGCCCGAGGCGGGCGCCCCGGCGTCCGCCATCGCGTACAGCTGCCCGGCGATCAGCACGAGACCGATGCCGGCCAGCATGCCCTCGACCACCGAGACGGAGATGGCCCGGAACCAGCGCCCCAGCTTCAGGGCGCCCATCAGGATCTGGAGCACACCGGTGGTGAGCACGATCACGCCGAGCGCCGGCAGCCCGAACTCCCGCACGGCCTCGAAGACCAGCACGGTGAGACCCGCCGCGGGCCCGGAGACCTGCAGACTGCTGCCGCGCATCAGACCGGTGACGATGCCGCCCACGATGCCGGTGACCAGGCCCAGTTCGGCCGGGACACCGGAGGCGACGGCCACGCCCACGCACAGCGGGAGCGCGACCAGGAACACGACGAGCGAGGCGGCGAAGTCCTGCCGCAGATGAGGGTTTCGCAAGATCGCAGTGGTCATCGCGTCGCTCACAGCCCCTTGAACGCGTCGGAGGCGGGGTCGTGCGCCAGGACGGCGCCCGTGTGGACCTCGTAGAACCAGGCGTGCAGGGTCAGCTGACCGTCCTTCAGCTTCTTGTCGATGTACGGGTACGAGCGCAGCCTCAGCAACTGCGTCAGGACGTGGCTCTGGACGCCCTCGGCGACCGCCGGGTCCTCGGCCGCCCCCTGCGGCCTCGGGGTGGCGTGGGAGAGCCAGTCGCGGACGGCGGGGACGGCGTCGAGATCGTCGCCGCGCACCAGTGCGCCCACGGCGCCGCAGTGCGAGTGGCCGCAGACCACGATGTCACGGACGCCGAGGACCTCCACGGCGTACTCGATGGTGCACGCCTCGCTGGTGGGGTGCTCGGAGGCGTACGGGGGGACGATGTTGCCCGCGGTGCGCAGCTCGAAGAGCTCGCCCGGGCGGGCGCCGGTGATCAGGGCCGGGACGACCCTGGAGTCGGAGCAGGTGATGAAGAGCACCTGCGGGGACTGGCCTTCGGCGAGTTTGGCGAACTCCTCAGGGCTTTGTCCGAACATGCGGGCGTTGTCGATGAGGGGCTGCATGATGTGGTGACTCCTCCTGGCGCGCCTCGACGGCGCGTCGGTGTGGGCAGGACAGAGGTGGGGGGAACTGCTCTGCTGTCAGCAGCGGAAGACCTGAAGTGCTGCTGGGGAGTGCGCGGTCGAGGGTCTCGGCACGCGCGGCGCGCGGGGCGCGGCCGGCTTCCGGGCGGCCGCGGGGTCCGCGATCGGCAGACCGCGCTCGGGACCCTCGGGAGCGGAGTCGGCCGAGCGCTGCCGGTCGCGGGTGCGCAGGGGGCCGGTGGGGCCCCGGGAGCCGTCGCAGTGACGGTGGGTCGCCAGCTGGTCGCGCAGTGCCTTGCCCGAGGGTGTGATTCCGGGCTGGGCCTTGGCCTCGACCTGACGGACCGTGTGCGCGGCTGCGAAGGACTCCGTAGGTGCGAAGAACTGGAGGGCGAGCAGTGCGGCGGCGAGGAGCGCGAGCAGGGTCCTGGCCGTCTCACGTCGGAACATGCGCCCCCCTCCGGTCAGTTCGAACCTCTCGAACGAGCCAACGGCTGGTCAATCGTTGGTCAAGAAGCAGGTTAACCGTGCGAAGTTGTTTGCAGGGTTAACTCGACGTTTCGAGCTGAAGAGAGCCTGAAATGCGGTGGTGGGGTGGCCTGAACTAGTCGCCCCGCACCAGGCGCTCGCCGTCCCGGGCCAGCGCGGTGAGCCGCGAGATCGCCCGGAAGTACTTCTTGCGGTAGCCGCCGTTCAGCATCTCCTCGCTGAACAGCTTGTCGAAGGCCGATCCCGAGGCCAGGACGGGGACTTCACGGTCGTAGAGCCGGTCCGCGAGGACCACGAGACGCAGCGCGGTGGACTGGTCGGGCACGGGCCGGACGTCCGTCAGGCAGACCGCCCTCAGTCCGTCGGTCAGGGCGCCGTAGCGGCTGGGATGCACCTTGGCCAGATGGCCGAGAAGGTGCGGGAAGTCGTCGAGCGAGGCGCCCGGGGTGGCGTACGCCGCCTTGGTGACCTCTTCGTCCGAGTACGGCGCCGGTGCCTCGGGCAGACCGCGGTGGCGGTAGTCCTCGCCGTCGATGCGCAGCGCGCGGAAATGGGCGGACAGGCCCTGGATCTCGCGCAGGAAGTCGGCCGCCGCGAAACGGCCCTCGCCGAGCTTGCCGGGCAGCGTGTTGGAGGTGGCGGCGAGCGCGACGCCCGCGTCGACCAGTTTGCCCAGCAGGGTCGACACGAGGACGGTGTCCCCGGGGTCGTCCAGCTCGAACTCGTCGATGCACAGCAGGCGATGACCTCGCAGCGTCTGCACGGTCTGCTGGAAGCCGAGGGCGCCGACCAGGTTGGTCAGCTCCACGAAGGTGCCGAACGCCTTGAGCGCCGGCTCGGCCGGGGTGGCGTGCCACAGGGAGGCCAGCAGATGGGTCTTGCCGACGCCGTAGCCGCCGTCGAGGTAGACACCGCGGGGGCCGGCCGGGGTCTTCGGCGCCCTGGCCTTCCCGAAGCCCAGGAAGCCGCGCCCGCGGCCCCCGACGGCGTGCGCTCCGCCGAGGCCGGCCGCGAAGCCCTCCAGGACGCCGACCGCCTCGGTCTGGCTGGGCTGGTTCGGGTCCGGTAGGTACGTGCTGAAACGGACCGAGTCGAAGCGCGGCGGCGGCACCATCTCGGCCACCAGGCGGTCCGCGGGGACGTGCGGTGCACGCTCGCACAGGGACAGCGGGGCCGCGTCGGCTATCGGGTCGAGACCGGGAGCGGATGCGGAAGGGGAGGACGACACGGTTACCCATGCTAAGCGTCGTGGAACACTGCTCGACATGCGACGCCTGTTCCCTGTGACCGACCAGACAGTGACCGAAGCTTCCGCCGAGGACGGCCGTGAATGGAGTCCCACCGAGCTGGCCGCCGCCTACGCCTATCCCGAGCCGGACGCCGGCGGCCCGCCCGTGCCCTGGCTGCGGGCCAACATGGTCTCCACACTCGACGGGGCCGCCCAGCACGACGGCAAGTCGCAGCCGATCTCCAACGCGACCGACATGCGGATCTTCGGGACGCTGCGCGGGCTCGCGGATGTCGTGGTGGTGGGCGCGGAAACGGTACGGCAGGAGGGGTACCGCCCGGCACGCGCGCGTGCGGAGTTCGCGGCGGCGCGGGAGGCGGCCGGACAGACCCCGGTGCCGGCGATCGCCGTGGTCAGCGCGAGCCTGGACCTGGACTTCTCGCTGCCGCTGTTCAGCTCGCCCGAGGTGCCGACGGTGATCCTCACCGGAGCGGCGGCGGCGCCGGACCGGATCGCCGCCGCGTACAAGGCGGGCGTGCGGGTCGTGATCGCCGGGGACGGGATGGGCGTGGAGCCCGCACGGGCCGTACAGGCGCTCGGCGGGCTCGGACACACACGGCTGCTCACCGAGGGCGGGCCGCGGCTGCTCGGGCAGCTGGTGGCCGCCGGTGTGCTCGACGAGCTGTGTGTGACGGTGTCCCCGATGCTCACCGCGGGGGACGCGCAGCGCATCGCGGGGGGGCCGTCGGTTCCGGTTCCACAACGGTTCTCACTGGTCTCCCTCCTGGAGGAGGAGGGGTTTCTGTTCGGCCGCTACCAGCGGACTTGAAATTCGTTCAGCGGTACCGACGGTCCCGAAATCGGCGGAATTTACCATTCCGCTTAGCTTTCGGCGGGCAAACTAGCTCTCGCAGTCCCCGCGACAGCTCGGGGCAGGATGGTTTCCTCAGAAGGGGCGCCCGGTGTTCACAAGCGTTTTGATGATCGAGAAGGCCCTGACGTCCGCGGACGTGGAGTTCGTCACCGGGCTGCACGGGGACGAGCAGGTGTCCTTCCACGTACTGCTCCAGCCGCGCGGCGATCAGGCGGACCGCCTGCTGCGGGCCATCGACGACGTCGCGCTCGGAGAGCTGGACGAGGTGGCCCGCGAGCGCGAGGTGCCCGAGGGGGAGGCCGCGAAGGACTTCGGGGAGCGGGCCCTGGAGGTGTCGCTGCAGGCGCTGCGGGCCGCCGGGAGCGAGGCCGAGGGGCGGTTGATCGAGGACCATCCGCTGGACGCCCTGAAGGCCCTGGTGGACGAGATCGACGCCGACGAGGTGATCGTGCTGACCGATCCGCACTACGTGGAGGAGTTCTTCCACCGCGACTGGGCGTCCCGGGCGCGGCACAAGGTGGGTGTTCCGGTGCTGAAACTGTTCTCCCACAGCAAGGCATAGGCTGGCCCGGCACACGCTCGCACCGCACGTACCACTTGGGGAGACACGCACATGGCACCCGGCCTTCCTACCGCCATGGACCGACCGCACTTCATCGGCATCGGCGGGGCCGGGATGTCGGGGATCGCCAAGATCCTCGCCCAGCGCGGGGCCGAGGTGGCCGGCAGCGACGCCAAGGACTCCGGGACGGCGGCGGCCCTGCGGGCGCTCGGCGTGAGTGTGCACATCGGCCACGCCGCCGAGCACCTCGCCGACGACGCGAGCTGTGTGGTCGTGTCGTCGGCGATCCGCGAGGACAACCCGGAGCTGGCCCGGGCCGCCGAGCTCGGTATCCCGGTCGTGCACCGGTCCGACGCCCTCGCCGCGCTGATGGAGGGCCTGCGTGCGGTCGCCGTCGCCGGCACGCACGGCAAGACCACCACCACCTCGATGCTGGCGGTCTCGCTGTCCGAACTCGGGCTGAAGCCGTCGTACGCGATCGGCGGTGATCTGGACGCGCCCGGCTCCAACGCCCTGCACGGCGACGGCGAGATCTTCGTCGCCGAGGCCGACGAATCGGACCGCAGCTTCCACAAGTACGCGCCCGAGGTCGCGATCGTCCTCAACGTGGAACTCGACCACCACGCCAACTACGCGTCCATGGACGAGATCTACGAGTCCTTCGAGACCTTCGCCGGACGGATCGTCCCCGGCGGCACCCTGGTGATCAACGCCGACCACGAGGGCGCGCGCGAGCTGACCCGGCGGCTGCCGGACTCGGTGCGGACGGTGACCTACGGCGAGGCCGAGGACGCCGACGTGCGGGTGCGGGCCGTGCGCGCCCAGGGGCTGAAGAGCGAGGTCACCGTACTCATGGGCGGCCAGGAGCTCACCTTCGCCGTCTCCGTCCCGGGCCGGCACTACGCCCACAACGCCGTCGCCGCCCTCGCTGCCGGGGTCGCGCTCGGCGTACCGGCCGCGGACCTGGCGGGCGCGCTCGCCGCGTACACCGGGGTGAAGCGACGGCTGCAGCTCAAGGGCGAGGAGGCCGGGGTGCAGGTCATCGACTCCTACGCCCACCACCCGACCGAGATGACCGCCGACCTGGAGGCCATGCGGGCCGCGGCCGGCGACTCCCGCATCCTCGTCCTCTTCCAGCCGCACCTCTTCTCCCGGACCCAGGAGCTCGGCAAGGAGATGGGACAGGCGCTGGCGCTCGCCGACGCCTCCGTGGTGCTCGACGTCTATCCGGCCCGCGAGGACCCGATTCCCGGGGTGACCAGCGAGCTGATCATCGAGGCGGCGCGGGCCGCGGGCGCGGACGTGACGGCGGTCCACGACAAGGCACAGGCACCCGACGTCGTCGCGGGAATGGCGAAGGCGGGGGATCTCGTTCTCACCATGGGCGCGGGCGATGTCACCGACCTCGGGCCGCGCATCCTGGACCGTCTCGCGAAGTAAGGGGCTGAGCTTCATGTCGTACGACGTCGAAAAGCCGGACGAGCAGTGGCGTGCGGAGCTGACGCCGGCCGAGTACGCCGTACTGCGCCAGGCCGCCACGGAGCCGGCGTTCACCGGTGAGTACACCGACACCAAGACCAAGGGCGTGTACTCGTGCCGCGCCTGCGGTGCCGAACTCTTCACCTCCACCACGAAGTTCGAGTCGCACTGCGGCTGGCCGTCCTTCTACGACCCGAAGGACACCGACGCTGTGGAGCTGATCGAGGACCGGTCGCACGGGATGGTGCGGACCGAGGTGCGGTGCGCGCGGTGCGGGTCGCATCTCGGGCACGTGTTCGAGGGTGAGGGCTATGCCACGCCGACCGACCAGCGGTACTGCATCAACAGCATCTCGCTGCGCCTGACCTCCGACGAGGACTGAGCGGCCGGCCCGCTCACAGCACCTTCCGCTGCACCAGCACCGACAGCACCAGCGCCCCCGGCAGCAGGGGCAGCCAGACCGTGAGGACGCGGTAGCCGATGACGGCTGCCGCGGCCAGGTCCACGGGGGCGCCGTACGCGCCGACGAGGGTGAGGACCAGCGCCGCGTCGACGGGGCCGATGCCGCCGGGGGCCGGGACCGAGCCGACCGCGGTGCTCGCGGCGAGGAACGCGAAGGTGACCTCCGCCCAGGTGAGGGAGAGGCCGAGGGCGACGCCCACGCACCAGATCACCGTCGCCTGGAGCACGGGCGCCGCGGCCGCGCCGCCCCAGAGGGCGAGGACCCGGGCCGGGCGGGTGTGCAGCAGCCGTACGTCGGTCAGGGCCGTGCGGACGACCGTCCGGACCGGGCGGCGCAGCGGCGGCACGGCCGTCACGAGGACGACGGTGGTGACCAGGCCCAGCGAGGCGCAGCCGGCGACCAGGGCCAGGGTCCGCCCGTCGGGGACGAGTTCGCCCAGGCGCAGCAGCTCCGGCGAGGCCACCAGGAAACCGAGGAGCACCAGCGTCTTCGCGATCGGCCGCACCAGGGAGTACAGGGCGAGGGAGGCGGTGGCGCGGGCGAGGGGGATGCCCCGGCCCCGCAGGAAGCGCAGGGTGACGGCGTGCGCGCCGAGGCTCGCCGGCAGCGCGTGGTTGGCGGCGCCGGCGGCGAACTGCGAGGCGATGAGCAGCCCGGCGGGCAGCCGCTCGGGCAGCGCGCCCTGCCGGACGCAGGCGGCGGACAGCCAGGTCAGACAGGTGAAGAAGAGCGCGCCCAGCATCCACCGGGGATCGGCCGCACCGAGCCGGGTGGTGCTGTCGTACACCGTGCGCCAGTCGAACGCCGCCCAGACGCCCAGCAGCAGGAGCGGGAGCAGAACGAGCGCACGGCGCAGGAGACGGCGGGCGGGCGCCGTCGAGGGGGTGGCGCGGGCAGGGCGCCCGGCAGGGGCCGACACGGCCGGGGCGGGGGCGGGCAGGGTGGGCGCGGGGAGGGCCGGCGGGAGCGGGCCGGGCGTGGCGTCGAGCGGGAGCAGGGACACGGCGGAACCGTTCCCGGCCGGTGTGACGACGTGGTGTCCGGGAGCCGACGGGGTGGGGGCGGGTGGGCGACACGGTGGGCGCGGGCGCGGCGCCGGGCGTCGACGACGGTCGCTCTGATGAATCAATCATCCAGGTAAGGGTTGACTTCTGGCTGATTGAGTCAGAAGAATTCTGAGGGTGACCTCCGAGTACGTGACCGTGAGCCAGGCCAGGACCCCCGCCTCCTCCGATCTGGACGAGGCGGTACACCGCTGTCTCGTCGCCGGTTTCGAGGGCACCACCACCTTCCCCGACACCCTCAAACGGCTCATCGACCGAGGGCTCGGCGGGGTCATCCTGTTCACCCGCAATGTGCGCGACGCGGAACAGGTCCGCGAACTCACCGACGCGCTGCGGGCGATACGCCCCGATCTGCTGGTCGCCATCGACAACGAGGGCGGCGGCATCGGCCACCTGGTCGCCGCCGGCGCCCCCGAGGTCCCCGGCTCCTACGCCCTCGGCGTCGCCGACGACCCGAACCTGACCGCGCGCTGCGCCGACGCGCTCGCCGGCCACCTCACCACCCTCGGCATCACCGCCTCCTACGCACCGGTCGCCGACCTCCAGCACCGCCCGGACAACCCGATCGTGCGCACCCGGTCCTTCGGCGCCGACCCCGACCTCGCCGCCCGCCATCTGCGCGCCTGGATCACCGCCACCGAGGCGCGCGGCGTCGCCTCCTGCGCCAAGCACTTCCCGGGCCACGGCGGCACCGAGACCGACAGCCACCACGACATGGCGGTCGACCCGCGGCCGTACGAACAACTGCGCGCCGATCTCGAACCGTTCCGCGCGGCGGTCGCCGCGGGGGTGCCGATGCTGATGAGCGCGCACGTGGTCTATCCGGCGCTCGACATGAATCGTCCCGCCACACTCAGCCGTCGCATCCTGGGGGACATCCTCCGTCTCGACCTCGGCTTCGAAGGGGTCCTGGTCAGTGACGCCCTGGAGATGAAGGCGATCGCCGACCGGTACGGCGAGGCGGCCGGCGCGCGCATCGCGCTCGCCGCGGGCGCGGACCAGGTCATCGTCGCCGTACCGGATCTGGAGGTCACGCTCGGCTGCCGGGACGAGGTGCTCGAAGCGCTGCGCTCCGGACGGCTGGCCGAGGACCGGGTCTGGGAGGCGGCGGGCCGGGTACGGCGGCTCGCGGAGCGGTACGCGACGCCGGCCGCCGGGCCGGTCGCCGCGTGGGACGCCGGGGCCGGGCTGGAGGCGGCGCGGCGGGCGGTGCGCGGCGGGTCCGTGCCGGCGCCGGTGCGGGGGGCTCATGTGGTCGACCTGTTTCCGCCGCCGCATCCCGCTCTCAACTGGGGTGGCGAGGATCTGCTGACCGAGGTGCGGCGCGTCGATCCGGGGGTGTCCGGCACCGCGGTGAGCGGGGAGCCGGCCGATCCCGCGGCTCTCGCCGAGGGGATCCTGCGGGTCGCCGCCAAGTCGCCGCTGGTGGTGGCCACGTGTGACGCCGGGATCCACCCCTGGCAGGCACGGCTGCGGGATGCGCTGCTGGCCGGGCGGCCGGACGCGGTGCGGGTGGACACCGGCCTGCCGGAGGGCGGCGACCTGTGTTCCTACGGCCGGGGGAAGGTCAACCTGCGGGCCGTGGCCGAGGTTCTGGGCGGCTGAGGCGGTCTCGTCCCGCACGGCTCCGCGCCCCTGAAGGCACAGGGGCGCGGGTGGTTCACGGCGTTCGGACGAGTTCCTTGACGCCCCTTTCCGAGAGGTGACTCCCGTCCTTCGCGTGTTCCGCCAGGACCACCGCCGGGCGGACGCCTTCCCTGCGCAGGCGCATCCACTCCTCGAAGTACGCGCCTCCCGGGCCGGAGACCGAGCGGGTGGCCGGTGTGCAGTCCAGCACCAGGGCGGTGGAGCGGGGCCGGGGGCCGGCGGTCCTGGAGCGCAGCTCGGTGACCGTCTCCGCCAGGGCGTCGGCGATCGGCTTCCTCCGGCCGGTGGAGTCGAACAGGCCCAGGGTGTACTCCAGTTCCGGGTAGTCGGCCAGGGAGCGGTCCACGTCGTGGGAGCACCACCAGGTCACGCCCCACAGAGCTGTGCACTCGGCCGCGTTGAGGAGTGTGGCGCGGGCGAAGTCCGGGGCGTCCGAGGACGGGATGTGGGGCTCGGGGGCGCCTGTCTCCTGGACCCAGACCGGGCGGGCCGGGTCGGTGGCGTAGGCCGTGGCCAGTTCCGTGCCGTACTCGGCGAGATGCAGGACCTCGAAGGAGCGGGGGCCGTAGCGGCGGGCGCAGTCGGCGGAGAAGACCCAGGGGTGGACGGTCGTGATGTCGCCCTTGCGGGCCGAGGCCTCGGGGGTGAACGGGTGGTCGTCGCCGTACCAGGCCGCGTCGTACGCGGAGTGCGTCGCCGACTGGCCCTCGCGCAGGCCTTCTTCGGCCGCCGCCAGAAGGGTGTCGAGGTAGTGGTCGACCTGCTCCACGGTGACCGGGTTGTGCTCGACCAGGTTGTTGAGCTCGTTGCCGAGCTGGAGGCCGATGAGATTGGGGCGGTCGGCGAGAGCGTGGCCGAGGGTGCGCAGCAGCCGGGCCTGGGCCTCGATGGCCTCCGGGTCGGTGAAGACGTTGCGGTGGTGCCAGCTGCGGGTCCACTCCGGGTAGAAGTCGAAGCTGGACAGATGCCCCTGGACGCCGTCCACCATGACGTCGAGACCGAACTCGGCGGCGATGTCGACGAGGTGTACGAGCTGGTCGACGGCGGTGGCGCGGATGAGGGTGCGGTTGGGCTGGAGCAGGGGCCAGAGGTGGAAGACGCGGATGTGGTCGAGGCCGAGGCCGGCTATCTGGGCCAGATCCTCGCGGGCGTGTTCCGGGTCGAAGTCGTGCCACGAGTGGAACCAGCCGCGGCGGGGCGTGTAGTTGACGCCGAAGCGGAGCGTGGGGATGGGATCCTCCTCGGGTCGGGGCCGGTCCCCGGGAGCGGGGCTGGTCCTCGGAACGGGGCTTGTCCTCGCTGAATGTATCAACCACCATGGTCGGTAATGAATAGCGATTTGAACCAAGCTTCCGGGGAAGGTGCGCCGGGGCCGGCCACGGGGTCGGCGGCGGCGCTGGTCGTCGGACTCGACGCCGGTGGCACCCGGACCCGTGCCGTGCTCGCCGACGCGGCGGACGGCCGTGTGGTGGGTGAGGGCGCCGGCGGGCCCGGCAACGCGCTCACCGTGCCGTCGCCCCAGCTCACCGAGCATCTCGCCGAGGCGCTCGCCCGTGCGGTGCCGGAGGGCGGGCGCAGGAGGGTCGTCGCGGTGGGCGGGGGGTTCGCGGGCGCGACGGGGGCCGACGAGGAGGACCCCGGGCGGCTGAACGCGCTGGCCGCGCTCACGGCCGCGCTGCGTCGGGTGGGCATCACCACCGACACCGTCACCGTCGGCAGCGACATCGAGGCCGCCTTCGCCTCCGCCCCCGGCGCCCCGGCCGACGGCCTCGCCCTGGTCGCCGGTACGGGCGCGGTCGCGATGCGCATCACCGACCGCCGCTGCACCGCCACGGTCGACGGCGACGGCTGGCTCCTCGGCGACGACGGCAGCGGCTTCTGGATCGGCCGCGAGGCCGTACGGGCCGCGCTGCGGATGGCCGACGGGAGGGGCACAGCGACGGCGCTCGCGGAGATGGTCGGACGGGAGCTGGGGCTGCCGGAGGAAACGCTGCCGGGGGCGGGCGGGCCGGGTGCGGACCCGGGCGTGCCCGGAGGTGGCTCCGGCGGGCCCGGGGAGGGCTCCGGCGGGTGCGATCCCGGTCTTGTCCCCGGCTGGTCCCGCTCCCGGCGTGAGGCCTACCGGAGGTATCTGCTCCCCGCCGTCATGGGCGAGCGGCCGACGTGGCTGGCCCGGCTGGCGCCGGTGGTGGTGGAGGCGGCGCGTGGCAGGGACGCGGCGGCTGAGGCGATTCTCCAGCGGGCCGCGGACGAACTCGCCGAAACCGTCAAGGCGTTGGAGCCACGGGCCGGAGAGCGCGTCGTCGCCACCGGCGGTCTCCTCGGCCCCGGCGGCCCGCTGACCGCACCGCTCACCGCCCGCCTTCAGGCCCTCGGTCTCACCCTGGACTGGGTGGCCGACGGCTGCCGGGGCGCCGTCGCCCTCGCCCGACTCGAGTACGGACGCCACCTGTGACCCTCTACCGCGACCCCACCGCCCCCGTCGACGCCCGCGTCCGGGACCTCCTGTCCCGGATGACCCTCCGGGAGAAGGCCGGGCAGGTCAACCAGCGGATGTACGGCTGGGACGCGTACCGCCGTTCTCCCGACGGCGGTTACGAGCTCACCGACGCCCTGTACGCCGAGACCGACCGCTTCGAGGGGCTCGGCGCCCTCTACGGCCTGATGCGCGCCGACGCCTGGTCCGGGGTCGGCTACGGGAGCGGACCCGGAGCCGAGGACAGCGCCCGTCTCGCCGAGCTGGTGCAGCGGCATGTCGTCGAGCGCAGCCGCCTCGGCATCCCCGCCCTCTTCGTCGAGGAGGTCCCGCACGGCCACATGGCCCTCGACGGCACCGTCCTGCCCGTCAACCTCGCCGTCGGCGCCACCTGGGACCCCGGGCTGTACGAGCGTGCCGCGGCCCACGCCGCCGCCGAACTCCGCGCCCGCGGCGGGCATGTGGCCCTGGTCTCCGCCCTCGACATCGTCCGCGACCCCCGCTGGGGCCGCACCGAGGAGTGCTTCGGGGAGGATCCCCTGCTCGCGGCCCGGCTGACCGAGGCCCTGGTGCACGGCATGCAGGGCGACCCCGGTGAGCGCTTCGCCGCCGACAAGGCTCCCGTCGTCCTCAAGCACTTCGCCGGTCAGGGCGCCACCGTCGGCGGCCGCAACTCCGCCGAGTCCGAACTCGGCCTGCGCGAGCTGCACGAGATCCATCTGCCCGCCGCCCGTGCCGGCGTCCGCGCCGGAGCCGCCGCCGTCATGTCCGCCTACAACGAGGTCGACGGTCTGCCCTGCTCCGGCAACCGCGCCCTGCTCACCGGGCTCCTGCGCCACGACTGGGGGTTCACGGGCCTGGTCATGGCCGACGGACTCGCCGTCGACCGCCTCGCCCGGATCACCGGCGACACGGTGTCCGCCGGCGCCCTCGCCCTCAACGCCGGTGTCGACATGAGCCTCTGGGACGAGGGCTTCACGCATCTGGAGGAGGCGGTCGAACGAGGACTGGTCGAGGAGTCCGTCCTCGACGACGCGGTCGCCCGTGTCCTGTCGCTCAAGTTCCGGCTGGGACTCTTCGAGACGCCGTACGCGACACCGCCCCTGCCCGCCGGCGGCAGGGAGATCAGCGTGCAACTCGCCCGGGCCGCCGTCACCCTGCTGCGCAACGACGGGGTGCTCCCCGTCGGCGAGAAGGTGTCCCGCATCGCCGTCCTCGGCCCCCAGGCGGACACCGCCGCCCACCAGTCGGGCGACTACACGGCCCCCCAGCGCTCCGGCGTCGGTGTGCTGGAAGCGCTGCGCCGGCTGGCCCCGCCCGGCGTCGACATCCGCCACGCCCGCGGCTGCGCGCTCACCGGCGGCGACCTCTCCGCCGTCCCCGAGGCGGTCGCCGCGGCCGCCGCCTCCGACCTGGCCGTGCTGGTGCTGGGCGGCAGCAGCGCCCGTACACCCGGCACGGAGTTCGACGCCAACGGCGCCGCACGCACCGTCGTCTCCGAGATGACCTGCGGTGAGGGCGTCGACCTGGCCGGACTGCGGCTCGGCGCCGCCCAGTACGCCCTGCTGGACGCGGTCGTGGCGACCGGTACGCCCACGGCGGTCGTGCTGGTGCAGGGCCGCCCGCATCTCGTGCCCGACGCGGCCGGCGCGCTGCTCACCGCCTGGTACCCCGGACCGTGGGGCGGTGAGGCCGTCGCCGAGGTGCTGCTCGGACTCGCGCGGCCCACCGGGCGCCTGCCGCTCTCCGTGCCCCGCTCGGTCGCCCAGCTCCCCGTGTACTACAACCACAAGGACACCGAGTACGGCGGCTACGTCGACGAGAGCGCCGAACCGCGCTTCGCCTTCGGGCACGGGCTGTCGTACACGACCTTCGCCTACGGCAAGCCGTCCCTGGAGGGCCGCACTCTCACGGTCGAGGTCACCAACACCGGGGAACGGCAGGGACGTTCGGTGGTGCAGGTCTATCTGCGCCGGCTGGTCACCGCCACCTGGCCGCGCACCCTCGAACTGTGCGCGTTCGAGGGTGTCGACCTGGCGCCCGGCGAGTCCCGCACGGTCCGTCTGGCCATCGAGCCGGACGGGACGACGGGCACGGTCGAGATCCGCGTCGCCGAGTCCTCCCGGGCCGCGCTCGACGCCGTACCCGTCGTACTGGACCTCAGAGCTTGACGGCTCCCGCCGACACGCCCCGGTAGAACCAGCGCTGGGTGATCACGAACAGCACCAGCACCGGGACGACCGAGATGACGGAGCCCGCCATGACCATCCGCTGGTCGTAGCCGAACGACGAGCTCTGCAGCCGGGACAGGCCCAGCGTCAGGGTCATATGGCTCTCGGAGCGCAGCACGATCAGCGGCCAGAGGAAGTCGTCCCAGGCGCTGATGAAGGTGTTGATGGTGACCACCATGATCGCGCCCCAGGCGGAGGGCAGGTACAGATGGCGGAAGCGCTGCCACTCGTTGGCCCCGTCGAGCATCGCCGAGTCCTCGATCTCGCGCGGGACCGCGAGGAACGCGCCGCGCATCAGCAGGACGTTGATCGCGCCGACGAAGCCCGGCAGCCAGACACCGACCAGGTTGTCGACCAGTCCCAGGTCACGGATGCTGATGAACAGCGACACCATGATCGACTCGAAGGGGAACATCATCGAGGCGACCAGCACCACCCACACCGCCTTGCGGCCCTTCCAGCCCGGCTTGGACAGCATGTAGCCGGCCGTGGTGGAGAAGAGCAGCTGGCTGGCGATCGACAGGACGACCACGATCACGCTGTTGCGGATGTACGTGGCCACCGGGACCTGGTCGAAGACCTCACGGTAGGCCCGCAGCGTGGGGTGGTGCGGGAGGATCGACGCGTTCGAGCCGAAGACGTCCTCGCCCACGCCCTTCAGGGACGCCAGGAACTGCCACACCAGCGGGCCGACGGTGATGCCCAGCACGAACAGCAACAGCAGGTAGCGGACGACGAGTTCGCGCGGGCGGCCGTAGTCCCGCCAGCGCGGCATCAGGCGCCGGGGCTTCTCGACGGCGGTCGTCATGCCTCGTCCTCCTTCGTCAGGCGCTGCGCCAGCAGGGTCAGGCCGAGGGTCAGTACGAACAGGGCGACGCTGACCGCGGAGCCGTAGCCGGCGTTGCCGGTGATCGGGTCCAGGCCGACGTCGCGGATGTAGAACGGCAGGGTGCGGTCGGCGCCGCCGGGGCCGCCGGTGGAACTGCCCAGCATGAAGATCTCGGTGAACACGCGCAGGGAGCCGATGCCGGTGAGCGTGCCGACCAGCATCATCGCGTGCCGCACACCCGGCATCGTGATGTGCCAGAAGCGGCGGACCGCGCCCGCGCCGTCCATCTGCGCCGCCTCGTGCAACTCCTTGGGCACGTTCCCGAGGGCGGCCAGGTAGAAGACCATGTACCAGCCGAGGCCCTTCCACAGCGTCAGGCCCATCGCCGAGAACAGGATCAGCCAGGAGTCGGAGAGGAACGGGACCGCCGACTTGATCAGGTGGGCTTTCTGCAGCCAGGTGTTGACCAGTCCGTCGTCCGCCAGCAGCCACTGCCAGCTCAGACCCACGACCACGCTGGAGGCGAGGACGGGAGTGTAGAAGGCGGAGCGGAAGAAGCCGATTCCGGGGAGGTTCCTCTCCACCAGGACGGCCAGCATCAACGGCAGCAGCACCATCAGCGGGACGACGACGACGGCGTAGAGAACACTGTTGCGGGTGGCCAGCCAGAAGTCCGAATCGCCCAGCATCCGGCTGTAGTTGTCCAGTCCGACGAAGCTCGCGGCGCCGCCGAGCGGCTTGGCGTTCGTGAACGACAGCAGGACGGTGTTGAGGAACGGGAACACCCCGAAGACGACCGCGCAGACGATCGCCGGGGCGGTCCACAGCCAGGGTAGCCACCAACGCCGGTACAGGGCCGCCCCGTTGGCGCCGGGGGCGGGCCCGGGCAGTACGGCCCGGGCCAGGCGGCGGATACGGGACGGGGCCGTGCCCGGCACGGAGGCGGCGCGCTCCGTACCGGGCACGGACACCGGCTTCGCGGTTTCCGTCGCCACCATCAACCCGCCTGCTTCAGCAGCTCGTTCGCCTTGCTCTGCGCGTCCTTGACGGCCTGCGCGGGGCTCTTCTTGCCCTGCATGGCCAGCTGCACCTGCCCCACGATCGCGTTCTGCACGGCCGGGGAGAGGTTGGTCTGGTTGGTGTCGGCCGTCTTGAGCTGGTCGGCGACGAGCTTGCGGGCCTGCGAGAAGGGGTCGGTGCCGGTCACGTTCTGGAAGAACGGGTCGTCGAGGGAGGCGGTGGTCGTGGGGAAGATGACGACGTCGGGGTCCTTGCACCAGGCCGTCTGGTTCTCGGCGTCGGTGAGGTACTCCGCGAAGGACAGCGCCACCGGCGCGTGCTTGCTGGTCGCCGCGACCGAGATGTACTGCGGTGCGCCGGCGGAGGCGCGGCCGAGCGCGTCGTAGGGCTGCTGGCCGACGGCCGTCTTGGCGTAGACCGAGGGGCTGTTCTGCTTCACGAACCGCACGAAGCTCGGGTTCGTCGAGCCGTACGCCACCTTGCCCTGGCTGTAGAGCGTGGACGGGTCGTTGCTGGAGGACAGCGAGTCCTTCGGCATCGCGCCCTCCTTGTACAGCTTGGCCATCCACGCCACCCACTGCGTGGTCCTCGGGTCGTCGGCGAACACGGCCGACTTGCCGTCGGCGGACAGCGTCTTGATGTTCATCTGGTCGAAGTCCGCCGGGATGCGCCAGATCGGGTTGGCCATCGTCGCGTAGAACTTGCCCTTGGCCGCCTTGGCGACCTTCTCGTAGTCGGCGAAGAGCCCGAAGATGCTCGTCGGCGGCTTCGCCGGGTCGATACCGGCCTTGCCCAGCAGGTCCGTGTTGTACGTCAGCAGGACGCCACCGGTGTACCAGGGGAGGGTGGTGTGGATCGCCTTGCCGGAGGCGTCGTCGAAGGTGGCCGACTTCCAGAACGACGGTACGAAGGGCCCCGCGACCGCCGGGTCCTTCACGCTCAGGTTCATCAGGTAGCCGGCCTTGGTGAGGGCCGTCGCGGTCGGGGCGTTGACGTTGATGACGTCCGGCAAAGTACAGGCCTGGGCGTCGGCCACGGTGCGCTGCGTGAAGGTGTTGTCGCCGGGATCGTCGATCCACTTGACCTTGGCGCCGGGGTGGGCCTTCTCGAAGGACTTGATCACGCCGTTGAAGAAGTCCCCGAAGTCTTTCTTCAGGTTCGTCGTCTGGAAGGTGATCTGGCCCTTGACGTCACCCGTGAGCTTCCCGGAGCCGACGTTGCCCTTGTCGACCTTGCAGCCGCCGGCGGTGGAGTCACCGCCCGAGGAGCCGCCGGACAGGCCGCAGCCGGCCGCCGTGAGCGTCAGGGCGATGATTCCCGCCACGGATGCGGTCAGTCTTCCAGCGCGCATGTCCACCCTCCTGGGACCAGCCGAATGGGCTGGTTCAATCAACCAACTTCGACTCCGATTGATGAAAAGGTGGACCAGAATTCATCGGAGGTCAATGGGTTGCCGTGTTGCGTTTAGGTTCCGCCGGTGATCAGTGGCGGTGTTCGTGGTCCTGGTGGCCCGGGTCGCCGGGGTGTTCATGCCCGGCTGCGTACACCACTGAGGCGCGTGCCTGGTCGAACCAGTCGAAGAAGGCACGGCGGCCCGCCGCCTTCCGCAGGTCGCGTTCGATGCCCTCACGGACCTTGCCGTACGGGAGGAAGTCGTCCGGCGCGGGACGGCCGAAGGGGTCCACTCCGCGCCGCAGCGCGTCCGGGGTGAGGAAGCGGTCCCGGTTGCGGTCGTAGTAGTCGCGCACGGCCGTCTCGGGGACCTCCTGCCGCTTCTCCAGCTCGGCGAGGAGGAGACGGGCCGCGGGGGAGTGGGCGAGGGCCGCGGCGATGATGCTGCCGAGGTCGGCGACATCGGTGCCGGCGATCGCGAGGATGCCGGTGGGGGATGCCTCCGGCGGTGGTGCGAGGCCTCGTTCCTCGCAGGCCCGGCGGGCGAGTTCGTCGGCGACGACCACCTGTGTGGCCCAGCGTCGCCGCTGGCGTTCCGCGCGGGCCGACAGCGCCTCGTCGTGTTCGTCGTATCGCCGCGCACCCCTTGAGGGCGTCGCCGGGACCGTTCTCAGGAAGGAGTCCACCCTGGCCTTCGGGATGGGCCTGCCTCTCACCGTCGCCGCGCGCTCGCTCACTCCGTCACCTCCAGGACGACCGCCTCCGTGTAGGCGACCCGGCCGTGCCAGGCGATCTTCGCCATCAGCCAGTACGAGCCGGGCTCGATCGCGGAGCCGTCCACGTCCACGAAGACGTCCACGTGCTCGCCGGGGCCCACGGTGAAGCCCTGGCAGCCGGGGTCCACTCCGCCCCACGTGTGCCAGGAGGAGACGGTCCACAGGGTGCCGTTGACCGGGCCGAGGGTGGCGTTGTGCAGGCGTACGGGGACGCGGCTTCGCTCGCCCCTGCGTACGCCGATCCGCTCGACTCCCAGTTCCGCGGCGAGCGTTGGTGCGGCGTGGCGCTCGCCCGGAACGTCGAGCGCCACGACATCCTCGTACGTCTGGCCCTCGTGGGTCAGACGGGCGGTCAGCCAGTGCCGACCGGGTGGGGCCTGCTCGGGTGGGGTCACCGTGACCTCCGAGAGGGTGAAGCCGCCGGGGCCGAGCGCGTACGGCACCTCGGCGGGTTCGGCGCGCCAGCCGGGCGGGACGCCGATGGTGACGGTGCCGGAGACGGGTGCGTCGGTCAGCTCCGAGGCGATCCGGACCGTCGCGGTGACCGGGCGGCCGGAGGCGGTGAGCGTGGTGGGGGAGACATAGGCGGTGACCGGCATGTTGCCGCGGGGGGCCGGACCGGAGTTGTGCAGCCAGTAGCGGGTGGGGACGGGCTGCGCGGGCTCGTGCGCGGCCACTCCCGGCGCGTACGGCGGCCTGGCGCCGTCGGGTGGTGTGGCGAGCAGGGTGGCGACCTCGAAGCCGGTCAGGCCGACCGTGAGCGCACCCTGTCCGTCGGGGGCCAGCGCCTCTCCCGGGGTCTCCAGGACGTCCGACCGTGCCCCGCGCGTCCACTGCTTCGGGCCCCGTACGCGGGCCCGTACCTGGCGTCCGTTCACCTCGTGCACGCGTACGACGACCCCGCGCCCGGGATCGGCCGGCGCCACGCTGCCGCGGGCGAGGGGCGACCCGAGAGGCTTGAGGGCGTCGAGCAGGACCTCGCCCGCCGGTTCCAGGGAGAGGAGGGTCGACTCCCGGGCGAGGGACGGCTCTTGGGGGAGGGCGGCCGGGACGTGCGCGCGGTCCCGTAGCCGGGCGGTGAGGGGGTGGTTGAACTCGTGGCCCGCGCGCGGGAGTTGCCGCTCACGCCAGTCGCCCCGGCCCGCGACCACCGCGTACTCGAAGGTGTGGGACCAGCGTTGCAGCTGGAAGCCCGAGCCGTCGGGAGCCGTGCGGCGGGGCGGGTCGACCCAGATGCCGGAGGGCCAGCCGGTGCAGGAGCGCATCAGCGACATGTAGAGGTCGCCGGAGGAGGTGACCACACAGCCGGGCGTGCCCCGGTTGAGGACGGCGAAGCTCCGGCCGTCCCAGGCGTCGCCGGGCGGCAGCGCCTCCCCTCCGCCCGCCGCCGTGGCCCGTACGACCGCGTCGTCCAGGTCGGCGATCAGCGCGTCCACCGCCTTGGCGTCGCCCTCGGCGTCCGCGCCGGCGACCACCAGGAGCGGCAGCCTTTCCAGGTCGCGCAGGTCCGCCCCCGGCACCCACTCCTCGCGCAGCGAGGCACGCGGCGCGACCCACACGGCCGCCACCCCGCCCTCGGCCAGCCGGCGCCGAAGCTCCCGCCCGGCGGCCGGGTCCCAGCCCAGGGCCTCGGCGACCAGGGAGTTGCGGTCCGGGCCGCCGACCGCGATCCGGATGTCGGGGAGGTTGGAGTCGACCTCCAGGTCGCCGTAGCGCGGACCGCCGGCGATGGTGGAGGTGGCGGTGACTCCGGCGCGGACGAGGGCGGCGGCGAGCGGGGTGCCGAGCTCACCGGCCTCGGCCCAGGAGGGGTGGACGAGTTCGGCGACGCCGATCGCGCGGTGGCCGATCGGCTCCCCGGTGTCGTCGAGCAGTTCGACCCGTGCCGTCGAGCCCAGCGCGAACCAGGTGTTGGCCGGGTTGTCCAGCGTCCAGGGGAACTGCTCGCTGTCCACGTCCACGAACCCGAACCCGCGCCCGATCACCGCGTCCGCCACCTCGTGCACCGGCAGCCCGCCCTGCACGTCGGAGGGCCAGCGGACCCGGATGAGCCGGTCGGCGCCGTCGTAGCCGTCGATGGCGGTGGTGAGGTCGAGGCGGTCCACGCCCTGCCAGAGGGTCAGGCGCTGGGTGAAGGTGAAGACGCCGAGGTCGGCGCGGACGGTGATCCGGGACCCGGCCGGGGAGTGGGAGACCTCCACGGAGGCCGTCACGTCCGAGCTGCGGGCCACCGTCGTGCCGGTCGGTGTGAGGTGCCAGGGGCCCTCGCCGAAGCGCGGATGCCTCGGATACTCCTCCTGGACGACCAGCTCGTTGCCCGTGTCGCCGGGGCGCAGCAGCTCGCGGCCGCCCTCGGTGAGGGACCGCAGACTGCTGACGGTGCCGCCGCGCGAGGCGTCGACCGTCACCTCGTAGAACTCGTTGCGGATGGTCGTGCCCTCGCCGGGTGTCCACTCGGGGGCCGGACCCTCGGTGAGGGGGAGGGCCTTGAGGCCCATGCCGGGCAGCTCCCCCACGACGACGTGGAGTCTGCCGTCCTCGCGGACGGCCGGCAGGCCGGCGGGTACGAGGCCGGGGTCGTCGATGGTCAGGACGTCCCGGCGCCGCCAGGTCGCGGAGTTGAAGACGACCAGGTCGGGTCCGTCGCCCGGGGCCACCCGGTCGGCGAGGGCCTGGGTCGCGTCGGTGTGCACGGCCCGGGCGAGGTCGTACAGCTCGCGCCAGCCGGTCATCAGGTCGATGTAGACCTGGTCCGACTCCGAGCCGGTGATGGCGTCGTGATGGGCGCCGTAGAGCAGCTGCCGCCAGGCCTTGTCGAGGGCCGCGTCCGGGTAGGGGTGGCCGGTGACGAGGGAGGCGAGGGTCGCCCAGGCCTCGGCGTCGGCGAGGAGGGTCTCGCCGTGGCGCTGGGCCTGCTTGGTGTCGATGTAGGAGACGTCCTTGCCGGTGTAGACCGGGTTCATGTCGCGCGTCTGCGGGGAGGCCTTGCGGCCCTCGGCGTCGAGCTCGGCGCGGACGGCGGCGAAGAAGTCGCGCGGGGTGCCGCTGATGAAGCGCGGCCAGACGTACCGCTCGTTCCAGTCGCGGTGGATGGCCATCACCCAGCGGCAGGGCGGCGCGTAGTCGCCGCCGACCGGGAGGAGGACGTTGCGGGTGAGCGCGACCTTCTTCAGGCCCCGGAACAGCTTGAGGGCGGCGGCCTCCGCCTCGGGGAGGGTCGGCGCGTTGTCGATGGCCCAGCCGGCGCCGTAGTGGTTGACCATGTAGGCGGTCAGCAGGCCGCGGCCGGACGGGGCGATCCAGCTGAACTCGGCCGGAAACTGCATGCGCCCGGGATCACGCGGCTCCTCGCCGAACACCGAGAGGGCCGGGCCCCACTGGTGGAACGGGCCGCGCGCCCACGAGCTGGAGCTGATCCCCGCGTCCGCCATCAGCCCCGGGAACTGCGGGTCGTGCCCGAACGCGTCCAGCTGCCAGGCCGTCTCCGGCGATCCGCCCATGATCCCGCGCTGGAACCCGTCGCCGTACAGCGCGTTGCGTATGGTCGCCTCGGCGCCGGTGAGATTGGTGTTCGGCTCGTTGTAGGTGCCGCCCATGATCTCCACACGGCCGGTGCGCATCAGCTCGCGCAGGAAGGCGCGCTCCTCCGGGAAGGCGTCCCAGTACGGCTTGAGATAGTCGACCTCCGCGAGCACGAAGGTGTACGCCGGGTCGCGCCGGGCCAGGTCGCAGTGGGCGCGGACCAGGCTCATCCCGGACTGGCCGCGCGAGTCGAAGGTGCGGGCCGGCAGACCGGTGACGGCGGGTTCGTCCGCGACGTCCCAGGTCTCGGTGTAGGCGGCCTGGGTGTTCCACCACACCGGGTCGTAGTGGAAGTGGCTGACCATGAACATGGTCCAGCCGGGCTCGGCGGCCGTGAAGCCGAGGGTGTGCCGGGTGACCAGGTCACCGTCGACGGCCGTCAGTGTCACCTCGCGGCGGTCGCCGGGCACGAGACCCTCGACCGCCACGGGTATCTCGACGCGCGCGGTGCCGTCGTCGCCCGTGGTGGCGACGGCGTCCCCGGTGACACCCGGGCCCTCGACGGTGAGCAGGACGGTACGACCGGGGGTGTGCTCGATCCCGGCGGCCACCACCTGGAGCGGACGCTCGGCGGCCTTCACGAAGAGCTCGGTCGACTCGGCAGAGGTGACGCGCATGGGTCTCCTACGAGGATGTCGGCGAAGACCCCATCCTGGCACCGCCCGGATGGTTCAATCAACCACTCTCACGTTTCCTCGGTGGTTCATCCATGCAACCTCGGCCGGGCCGGGCCGGTCCCGCTCACCTCGCCCGGCGCGCCTTCACCGCGTGCTGCGGGGTGATGTGGTCGGTGAGCGCGAGCGAGGCGCTGGCCCGCTGGTAGGACAGCTGGGACACCCGCACATAGAGACAGTCCACGATCATCAGGACCGAGTGCCGGCCGCCGATGCTGCCGGTGCGGAAGCTGGTCTCCGAGGTGGCCGAGATGAGCCGGATGTCGGCGGCCCGGGCCAGCGGGGAACGCGGGTCCGTGGTGAGCGCGACCGTGGTCGCACCCCGCTCCCTGGCCATCTCGAACGGCTCGATCGTCTCCCGGGTCGCCCCCGAGTGCGAGATGCCGATCGCCACGTCCGCGGGGGTGAGCAGCGCCGCGGAGGTGGCCGCGCCGTGCACCTCGGTCCAGCCGCGCACCTGGCAGCCGATACGGAACAGCCGTGTCTCCGTCTCCTGCGCCACCGCGCCGCTGCCGCCGACGCCGTACACATCGATACGGCGGGCCTTGGCCAGCGCCTGCGCCGCTCGCTCCAGCGCGTCCAGGTCGATACGGTCGATGGTCTGCTGGATCGCCCTCAGATCCGCGCTGCCCACGACCTGGACGACCCGCTCCAGGCTGTCGTCCGGCGAGATGTCGGGCCCGATCTCGGCCGAGCCCCAGTCGGAGGCCTCGCCGCGCCCGCGCTCCTGGGCCAGTTCGATCAGCAGATGCTGATAGGAGTCGAGGCCGATGGCGCGGCAGAAGCGGGTCACGGTGGCCTGTGAGGTCCCGGTGCGGCGACCCAGCTCGGCGGCCGAGCAGTGGGTGACGGCGGCCGGATCCTCCAGGATCAGCTCGCCGACCTTCCTCAGGGAGCCGGCCAGCCTCGGCAGCTCGGTGCGGATCAGTGTGGTGACGTCCGTCGAGGGCATGAAGAGAAGGTATCAGCCACCCTTCGGGGTGGGGATTGAATACCAGGACCAGGAAGGCGAGCAATGCTCATGCGTGGACACGCGTCGACTCCCGCGCATTGCTCGCTGCATGGGCCATGTGATTTATTGATTCACCTGTGGAGTCGCATAGGGTGGTTCAATCCACCGGTTGGGAGTGTCGCGTGTCCGTCGAGTCCGTGAGCGCCGAGGGCTTCGCGCGGGAGAGCCTGACCGTACTGTCCGAGATCACCGAGACCGCCCGCGACGAGGTCGCCGCCGCGGCCGGGCTGATCGCCGACTGTGTGCGCTCCGACGGGGTGATCCAGGCGTTCGGGACCGGGCACTCGCAGGCCATCGTGCTCGAACTCGCGGGCCGCGCGGGCGGGTTGGTCCCGACCAACCGGCTGAGCATCGCCGACCTCGTCCTCTACGGCGGTGAAGCGCCCGGTGTGCTCGACGATCCGCTCCTGGAGCGCAAGGAAGGGGTGGCGGAGCGGATCTACCGGCTCGCCGCGCCGCGTCCGCAGGACCTGTTCGTGATCATCTCCAACTCGGGCGTCAACAACGTGATCGTCGAGACCGCGCTCCAGGCGAAGAAGAACGGCCACCGCCTGCTGGCCATCACCTCCCTCGCCCACACCCGGGCCGTGCCGGCCGGGCACCCCAGCGGCAGGAAGCTCGCCGATCTGGCGGACGTGGTCCTCGACAACCGTGCGCCGAGGGGGGACGCCCTGCTGGATCTGCCGGGGGGCGGGGCCGTGTGCGCGTTGTCGACGCTCACGGGGGTCCTGCTGGTGCAGATGGCGGTCGCCGAGGCGACGCGGTTGCTGCTGGCCGCCGGGGAGCGGCCGCCGGTCTATGTGTCGGCGAACGTCCCCGGGGGGTTCGAGGGGAATCTGGAGCTGGAGAAGCGGTACGCCGGGAGGATCCGGCGTACCGCGAGTTAGCTCCCCGGTCCGCGCCCCGTCAGGGCGTCAGCGTGACCGCGAGCGGATAGGCGCCGGTCGTCAGGGGGGCCTCGGCCTTCCCCGACGCCACGTCGATCGGCACCAGGGCGCTGTCGTCGGCCGTCGTGACGTACGCCGTGGTGCCGCTCCAGTCCAGGGCCACGTCGAAGGCCGACCTGCCCACCGTCACCTGTCGGCCGGGGGCCCCGGTCACCGTGTCGACGGGGGTGGCCGTGTCGCCGTTGCTCGGGGTCACCCAGAGGGTGCGGCCGTCGGGGGAGAGGGCGAGACCGTAGGCCTGGCCGGTGACCAGGAGGGACGGTTCGGTGGTGTCGGTCGCCGTGTCGATCGGAGTGACCGTGGAGCCACCGGAGTCGGAGACGTAGACGGTCTTCCCGTCGGGTGCGGCCACCACGTTGAACGGGCTCGGACCCACGGGGATGGCCGCTGCGGCCTTCCCCGTCCTCAGGTCGACCGGCGAGACCGTGTCGTCGTGGATGTTCGCCACGTACAAGGTGCTCCCGTCCGGTGTGATCGCCATGTTCTCCGGGCCCGAGCCGACCGTGATCGGGGTGCCCGTGGCGAGGTCGGTCGTGTCGATCGGCTGGACGGTGCCGTCCGTGTAGTTGGCGACCCAGAGGGTGCGGCCGTCCGGGGTGAGGGCCAGGCCGGCGGGCACGCGGCCCACCGCGACCGTCGCGGTGACCTTGTTCCGCGCCACGTCGATCACGCTCACCGTGTCCGAGCCCTGGTTCGCCGCGTAGGCGGTGCGGCCGTCGGGGCTCGCGACCACCTCGCCGGGGTTGTCGCCCACCGCGATCTCCGTGGTCCTGCCGGAGGCCAGGTCGATCGAACTGACCGACGCCCCGCTGAAGTCGGCGGTCAGGGCGTGCGGTGTGTCCGTGCCGTCCGTGACCCGGACCGGGAGCGCCCGGCCGAGCACGCCGGCGCCGGACAGGAGGAGGGAGCGGACTCCGGTCGTGGTGCCGGCCGTGAGGGTGACCGTCGCGGTGGCGGTGCCGCCCGCCGGGACCGTGGCGGTGCCCTGGGCCGGGGACGCGGTGACGCCTTCGGGCGCGGTCAGCTTCCAGGTCACCGTGCGGGGCGCGGTGGAGCGCCGGTCGGAGAGGGTGAGGGTCACGGTGTCCTGCGTCCCGGGCCGCAGGCTGAGGGAGGACGGCGCGAAGGAGGCGTCCACCCCCGGGTCGGGGGCCGTGTCGAGCATCGTCCGGTACAGGAACTGGTCCATCACACCCGGCGAGACCTGCTGGGGGATCGCGTCGAGGTCCTTGCGCTCGGACTCCAGACGGTTCCAGTACGTGGTGACCGCGTCGGTGTCGCCCTTCTTGGCGGCCAGCTGGAGGTCCACGGCTGTCCCGCCCGCGGTGCCGTAGGCGCCGAGCTTGTCCAGCCAGGCCGAAGTCTCCGCCAGGAAGCCGGGGTTGTGGAGACGGGCGCGCAACTCGGCCGGCGTCGCGGCCATGTCGGCGAAGTACGACTTCAGGGCGGCCGCCGCCCGGTCGAGGCCGGTGCCGTCGTCGTACGCCGTGCGGAAGGTGGCGATGAGCCGCGTCAGGGTGGGGGACTCGGTCGTGTCCAGCTGCGAGGAGTAGTTGTTCTCGGCGAAGACGCGCAGCCAGGGGGCGGCCGCCGGGCCCGCGAGGTCCTCGACCGAGGCCAGGAAGGCCGTGCGGGGGTCGTAGGAGGCCGGGTTCCAGAGGTAGGCGGCCGAGGTGAACAGGGCCAGGCGGCTCGCCTCGCCCTGGACCATCGGGTTGGCGGTGACGCCGGTGGCCGCGCCGGCCACACCGGGGTCGCGGCCGGTGTAGGGGCCGAGCAGGAGGCGGCTGGTGACGTAGTCGTTCACCGGGTAGTTGTCCCAGACCAGGATCGGATGGCCGTAGAGCTCGCGGGCCTGCCTCACCTGGTCGGTGGTGAGGGTGGGGGCGATCACGCCCACGCCGGTCCACTCCACGACCACGGACGGGTCGAGCCGCTCGCGCAGGGCCTTCTTGTACGGGGAGTCGGCGAGGTCGGAGTACTCGGTGGGGACCATCTCCAGCGGCTGGAGGTCGCCGTGGCCGGCCGAGAAGTCCTTCCAGACGGTGTCGAGGAGATGGGCCTGGGCCGCGCCCGCGGCTCCTCCGCCGGTGCCGAAGGCCTTCCCGTCGGCGTCGCAGTTCCACCTGGTGTAGCTGATGTCGTCCAGCGGGACGGCGAACGACCGTACGCCTATGACGTACAGCGACTCCAGCTTGCGGGTGAGGGCGGCGATGTCGGACGCGGAGGAGTAGCAGACCGACAGGCCGGGGGAGAGGGCGTAGGTGAAGCGGACGTGGTCGGCGCCGGCCCGGTCGACCAACTCCCTCAGCCGGGCCAGGTCGGCCGCCGGGTACTCGTCGCGCCACCGGGCGCGGAGGTAGGGGTCGTCCTTGGGGGAGTAGACGTAGACGTTCTGCTTCGTACGGCCGTAGAAGTCGAGTTGGGCGAGGCGTTCGGCGTGGGTCCAGGGGGTGCCGTAGAAACCCTCGACCACTCCGCGCAGGGCCGCGGCGGGCCAGTCGCGGATGGTGACGGCCGGCAACCGGTGGGACGGGGCGACCAGTTGGCGCAGGGTCTGGGCCGCGTAGAAGGTGCCGGTGGGGTCGGAGCCGGAGAGGGCGAGGAGGCCGCCGTGCCCCGCGCGGCCCGCGGCGAGCGAGTAGCCGCCGGAGGGGAGGCCGGTCGGAGGCTTCGCGTGCAGACGCTTCAACGCGCCCGCCGTGGCCGGGTTTTCGGTGGGCCCGCCGACATAGACGGTCAGGGCGGCGGTCGGTGGCTCGGCGCCGGCGTTCACCGTCGTGATCCTCCGGGCGCCGGCTTCGCGCAGGACGGACTCGACGAGGCGGCGGGCGGACGGGTCCGTCCTGGCGCCGACGACCTCCACCACCCTTTTCGGAACGGGGAGCCGGCCGCTCTTCGCCTCCATGTGCCGGGGCGTCGGCCACACCTGGGGAAGTGGGGGCGGGGTGACCGCCGCCGCCGGTGACAGGGCCGGGACGGTGAGTCCGGCGGTCAGCAGGAGGGCGGCGGCCGAGAGGCGCCATGGACGTCTGGCAGGGAACATGGATTCTCCTGAGCCATGGGTGAATGCATCCACCGGATGATGCTAGAGATGCTGAATGGAGCATTCAATGGGGCGCGGGTCCGCTGCTGCGGCGGACCACGAGCTCCACGGGCACCAGGGGCTCCACGGGCGTGGGCCCGGTGCGGCCCTCCACCCGGTTCAGCAGAAGCCGCAGCGAACGGACGCCGATCTCGGCGAAATCCGTGCGTACGGTCGTCAAAGGCGGGAGCAGATGCGCCGCCTCGGGGATGTCGTCGTAGCCGACGACGCTCACCTCGTCCGGCACCGGGCGGCCCGCCTCGTGCAGGGCGTGCAGGACACCGAGCGCCATCTGGTCGTTGGAGGCGAACACCGCGGTGACGTCCGGGCGTCCGGCGAGCACACGGCCGAGCTCGTAGCCGGAGCCCGCGCTCCAGTCGCCGAACAGCGGCTCGGGGAGCTCGGCGCCGGCCGCCGTCAGGGTCTCCCGCCAGCTCGCCAGCCGCTGGTCCGCGGAGGTCCAGCCGTCCGGGCCCGCGAGATGGTGGACCGTACGGTGGCCCAGGGCCAGCAGATGCCCGGTGGCCTCACGGGCGCCGGTGCGCGAGTCGGCGGTGACGACCGCCGCGCCGCCCCCGGCCTCGCTCTCCAGCACCACCAGCGGAATGTCCGCACGCGCCTCGGTCAGCGCCCGGCCCACCCGGCGCTGCGGGGCGATCGCGAGGACGCCGTCGGCACCCTCGGCCGACAGCCGGTCCAGCGCCCGTACGACCGTGTCCCGGTCGGCCGTGTCCAGGGCGATCGAGCTGACCAGGTAACCGGCCTCCTGGGCCGCGGTGTTGATCGCCGTCAGGACGGAGGCGGGCCCGTAGCGGGCGGCGTCGAAGGAGATCACACCGAGCATCCGGGTCCGGCCGCTGGCCAGCGAGCGGGCGCTGCGGCTGGGCCGGTAGCCGAGCGACCGCATGGCCGCCGTGACCGACTCCCGGGTCTCGGGGCGCACGGACGGATGGTCGTTGAGCACCCGGGAGACCGTCTGCTTGGAGACCCCGGCGAGCCTCGCCACGTCGTCCATCACGGGCCGCGCGCCCGCGAAGTTCCGCCGGCGACGCGCCCTGGGGGCGGCGGAGTCGTCTGCGGGGTCGGCGGTCATGGCGGCTGTTCCTCGGCTGGACACGGTCGGCGGACGGGGCCCACAGCATAGGCGCGGCCCGCCCACGGGCGCCCTCAGCCCTCCCGCACCGCCCACGTGCGTAGGGTGACCCACTCGGCCCCCAGGACAGCCGCCGTCCCCGTGGCCGCGCGCACCCGCTCGGGCACGTACACCGGGGCGTCGGCGGCCAGCGGCAGCACCCGCAGGCGCAGCGGGGAACCCGCCGGCAGCCGGTCGAGGCCGATGTCCCACACCCGCCCCGAGAAGAACTGATCGGCCACGAGCCTCTCGCCCACGTACGCCCGTGCCACGTCCCCGGTCCAGCGGATCCGCAGGATCGTGCCGCTCGGGAGACCAGGCGGCACATCGACGAGGTATTCGGCCGCCGAGGTGTCGAAGCACTCGTCCGCGGGAACGCTCGCCCGGCCGAGTACGCCCGTCACGGGCGCGGGCGCCTCCCCCGCGGGCCGGGTGAGCGTGACGGACACGGCGGGGGCCTCGACGTGCTCGGCGGGCTCGATCGTGCAGCGCGTGAACACCCCGTCCACCTCCTCCCGTACGGCCGCGGCCCCGCCGGCCTCCGGAGTCCGTACGGGCCTCGGGAACACCGCGAACGACGGCCGGGCGGCCCTGCTGCGCAGCCGCACCTCGCCCTGGCCTCCGCCCCCGCCGCCCTCGTCGAACACGACCCCGTCCGCGCACAGCACCAGCCGTTCGGCCCCCCACGCCGCACCCCGGTACAGGGTCCGTGCCGTCGCCGCGTCCAGGACCAGCAGCCCGACCCGTCCCCCGTCCGCCGTGTCGACCTCGACGAGCGCGTCGGTACCGGGGCGAACTCCCGTGACCAGGACACGGTCGCCCACCGGAGCGGCCTCGCCCGACGGTGTCCTGACCGAGACCGCCGTCCGGGCGTCCAGGGCGAGTTCGGGGTCGATGCCGTCGGTCGCGGCCAGCACCAGGACCGTACGGCCGTCCGCCTCGACCGTGCACACCGGCTGCGCGGTCGCCCACTCCAGGCGCAGGCCCCCGACATCGAGCCGCAGCGGCCAGCAGAAGTAGGCGCCGGAGGGGACGGTGACGGGGGTGCTGGGCAGGGTCAACCGACCCGAGCCGTCGGGGAGTTCGAGGACGAACGAGGTCTCCGGGTGGTCCGGCAGCGGCTCGTGCGGCTGGTGGTTGTTGACGAACAGGAAGCCCGAGGCGCCGTCGGAGCGCACGGCCCAGCGCAGGGTGTCCCTGTCGTCCTGGCCTGCCGGCCGCTCACCGGGAAGCGCGGGAAGCACCGACTCCATCGGGGCGATCAGATGGCCGTACTCCGCCAGCAGCAGGTGCTGGAGCCGGAGTTCGTGGTACGAGGGGCGGTACTGGCCGTGCTCGCCGAGGGGCGCCTGGAAGTCGTAGGTCAGGATCGGCAGGTCGTTCGGGTAGCCGGTGGCGTGGGACTCCTGGAGGGACGTGAGCGCGCCGGCCGGGTTGGTGCCGCCGTGGAACATGTAGTAGCCCTGCCAGACCGAGCCGCAGCCGATCTTCGTGAGCGCCAGGGCCCCGATGTCGGCGGCCTCCACCCGGGGCCGTCGGTGGTAGGCGACCGCCATGCCGCCGCCCAGCTCGCAGGTGGCCCAGGGGAACCGGTCCGCGAAGGCGTCCGGGGCGGCGCCCCGCACGGTGGTGGGGCGCAGATCGGCGCCGATGCCCTCGTCGTCGCGCTGGTGGGTGAAGAAGAAGTGCTTGCGGCAGGTGTCGGGCCAGCCGCCGTCGGCCTCGGTCCAGAAGGTCTCGGGGTAGCCGCCGTAGAGGGGGAGCAGTTCGTCCGGCGGGAGGCGGACCCCGCCCCAGGCCGTGGACGTCCACAGGGGCGCCGAGAGCCCGGCGTCCTGCGCCATCCGCTTCAGGGTGAGCAGATGGGCGGGCTGGTCGTAGAGCTCGTTCTCGATCTGGAGGGCGATGATCGGGCCGCCGTGGGCGCGGTCGAGGCCGTGGAGTTGCTCGGCGATGGCCGTGAACCAGGTGCGGACCGGTTCCAGATAGGCGGGATCGTCGGTGCGGGGCGTGCAGTCGCGGGCCAGGAGCCAGTCGGGCAGGCCCCCGCCCCTTACCTCCGCGTGGGACCAGGGGCCGATCCGGGGGATGAAGTCCAGGCCGTGGCGGGCGCAGAGCTCGGCGAAGCGGCGCAGGTCGCGATCGCCGTCGAAGCGGAGGCGGCCCTCGGTCTCCTCGTGGTGGATCCAGATCACATAGCTCGCGACGGCCGTCACCCCGGCCGCCTTCATCTTCAGCAGCTCCTCCGACCAGGCGGCGGCGGGGTGGCGGGAGTAGTGGAACTCACCGGAGACCGGGAACCAGGGGCGGCCGCCGCGGGTGAGCCACCGGCTGGTCACCTCGATCGGGTCGGGGACGCCGGAGGCGTCGGCGAACGGGAGATGGCCGGTCAGCGGGGGTGCGGAGGGGGTGGGGAGACGCAGATGGCGCGGTCGGGGCATCAGGGCTTCTCCGTGCGGCCGAGGATGAATGTGCTGTTGTTACCGGTAACATAGGCCGGTTGGCGGGGTCCGTCACGCCGACGGCCCCGTCCAGCTCCGCCTGCTGCGCGACCGCGATCTCGTCTGCGAGGTCTCCGACGGATCCGGCACCTCTCTCCGTCCGCGCCGCGCCCGAACCGAGGACGAGGGCGGCCGAGGCCTGTTCCTGGTCGCCCGGCTCACGGAGCGCCGGGGGACGCGGTACACCCCGGAGGGCAAGGTCATCCGGACCGAACAGCCGCTGCCCTGAACCGGCCTAAAGGCCCTGTCGCCCGGACGAGGGGTTCCGTCCCTCAGCCCTCCCGCACCGGCAGCACCACCGTGAACACCGTCGCCCCCGGCTCGCTGTCCACCTCGATGGTGCCGCCCTGGGCGCGGATCAGGGCGCTGGCCACCGACAGGCCCAGACCGCTGCCGCCGCGGTCGCGGCTGCGGGCCTTGTCCACGCGGTAGAAGCGGTCGAAGACCCGTTGCCGGTCGCCGGGCGGGATGCCCGGGCCGGAGTCCTCGACCCGTACCCGGGCGGTGTCCCGCTCCAGCGCCACCCGCACCGAGACCGGAGTGCCGGCCGGGGTGTGCACGGCCGCGTTGGTGAGGAGGTTGTCCAGGACCTGGCGGACGCGGTGGGGATCGACGCGCAGTTTCAGCGTCGCCGGGACGGCGGTCACCGTCAGGGGGCGTCCGGGGTGGCTCGCGCGGAAGGCCGCCGCCGCCTCCTCGACCAGTTCCACCAGGTCCGCGTCCCGCAGCCGCAGCGGCGCCTCCACCTCCGCCGCGTCCAGCCGGGCGAGCAGCAGCAGGTCGTCCAGGAGCACGCCCATCCGGGCGGCCTCGGCACGCAGCCGCGCCAGGTGCTTGTCGCGTTCCCCGGGGGCGTTGGCGGCGGCGTACTGGAAGAGGTCCGCGTAGCCCCGTACCGACATCAGGGGCGTGCGCAGCTCGTGCGAGGCGTCGGCGACGAAACGGCGCAGACGCTGTTCCGCCTCCGCGCGGACCGCGAGCGAGTCGTCGATGTGCTCCAGCATGGTGTTGAAGGCGGTGCGCAGCTCCTCCACCTCCGGCCCGCCGCCCCGCTCACCGGCGCGCAGCGGGAGCCTCGACGCCGACTCGGTCAGGTCGTGCGAGGCGATGCCGTGCGCCGTGTGGGCCATGTCGCTCAGCGGGTTCAGGCCCCGGCGGAGCATACGGCGGCCGAAGAGCACCAGGGCGAGGAGGGCCAGGCCGAAGGCGATCACCTGGACCGTGATCAGCCGCCGTACCGTGGCGTCGATGTCGTCCGTCGGCGCCCCGCTGATCAGCACCACCCCGGGCGTCACCTCGCAGGCCCGCAGCCGGTACTCGCCGTCGCGGCCGAGGTCGGCGGTCCGCAGCAGCTCGGTGTCCCCGGCGGCCTGCGCCGTGGCCAGGGCGGTCAGCGGGGCGATGTCCTCGGGCAGGTCGCCGGGCTCCTCGGGCTTGCGCAGCACCGCCCTGCCGTCCGAGACGTCGTACACCGCGTAGTACCAGCGGTAGTACTTTTTGCCCTGCAGTGTGCCGTTCTCCGCGATGCTCTTGGACTGCGCGGTCTGGGCCAGCCCCAGCTGGTCGTCGAGCTGGTTCGAGAGATAGTCGCGCATGTACGTCGTCAGCGCCGTGCCGACGACGGCGAAGACGACCAGGGCCAGCGCCCCGAGCCCCAGGGCGAGGCGGGTGCCGAGCCGGAGCCTGCGGTACGTCCGCCGAAGCCGCCCGATCACTCGGCCGCCTGCCGGACGACGTACCCGAAGCCCCGAACCGTCTGGATCAGCGGCTCGCCCGTGTCGTCCAGCTTGCGGCGCAGCCGGCTGACGACCAGCTCGACGACGTTCGAGCGGCCCCCGAAGCCGTACTCCCACACATGGTCGAGGATCTGCGCCTTCGTCATCACGGTCGGCGACTTGCGCATCAGGAAGCGCAGCACCTCGTACTCGGTGGGGGTGAGCGTCAGGAGCCTGTCGCCGCGGCGGACCTCGCGGGTGTCCTCGTCCATCGTCAGATCCGCCACCCGCAGCACCGACCGCGTGAAGCCGGGGCCCGCGCTGCGCCGCAGCACCGTCCGCAGCCGCGCCATCAGCTCCTCCACCGCGAACGGCTTGACCAGGTAGTCGTCCCCGCCCCGGGTGAGCCCCGCGACCCGGTCGGCGACCCCGTCCCGCGCGGTCAGGAACACCACCGGCACCATCGTCCCGGACCGCCGCAGCCGGTCGAGCACGCCGAAGCCGTCCACGTCCGGCAGCATCAGGTCGAGCACCACGATGTCCGGACGGAACTCACCGGCCAGCAGCAGCGCCTCCTCACCGGTGTTCGCGGTGACCGCGTCCCAGCCCTCGTAGCGGGCGACGGTCGCGACGAGATCGGCGATGGGCGGGTCGTCGTCGACGACGAGGAGACGTACTTTTTCCACCCGCTCATAGTGCGGCACGCGGCCTACCGGGCCATGGGGTCGGGCCCACAGCCGGCACATCGATAAGTACTTGTAAGTTGTACGACAGGTTTTCGACAGCTCCCACAGGCCAAGCTCGGTCACCCAGGACCCGATCAAGGAGCTGCCGTCCCGTGACGACCGTCCAATCGCCCCCCGCGCCCCCCACGGCGATACGGCCCAGGGTGGTGGCCCGTACCGGCCTGTTCGCCGTGCTCGCCGTGAACGCGGCCGTGGTCACCTACTTCTTCGTCCAACCCGGCTTCGCCGCCTCCAACGCGCTGATCGTGATCGGCCGCCTCTTCGGTGTCTACGGCGCCCTTGTCATGGCCTTCCAGCTGGTCCTGGTGGCCCGTCTGCCGTGGCTCGACCGCCGCATCGGCATGGACCGGCTGACCTCCTGGCACCGCTGGACCGGCTTCGCCCTGCTGTGGACCCTGCTGGCGCACGCCGTCTTCATCACCTTCGGGTACGCCGACGGAGCGGGCGTCGGCCCGGTCGGCGAGCTGGTCGACCTCGCCGAGACCACGGAGGGCGTGCTCCGCGCGATCGTCGCCCTCGGGATCATCCTCGTGGTCGGCGCGGTCTCCGCCCGCTCCGCCCGCCGCCGCCTCGCCTACGAGACCTGGCACTTCATCCACCTGTACACCTATGTCGCGGTGGTCCTGGCCTTCACCCACCAGGTGGCGGTCGGGACCACGTTCACCTCGTCCCCGGCCGCGAAGACGTACTGGTACGGGGTGTGGGGCGTGGCCCTCGGCGCGGTCGTCCTCGGCCGTGCCGTGCTGCCGCTGCGGCGCAACACCCGCCACCAGTTCCGGGTCTCGGCGGTGGTGCCCGAGTCGGACAACGTCGTGTCGGTCCACATCACCGGCAAGGACCTCGACAAGCTGCCCGCCCGGGCCGGCCAGTTCTTCCTCTGGCGCTTCCTGACCCGCGACCGCTGGTGGCAGGCCAACCCCTTCTCCCTCTCCGCCGCCCCCGACGGCCGCACGCTCCGCCTCACCGCCAAGGCGGCCGGCGACGGCAGCGCGGCCCTGCGCCACCTCAAGGTCGGCACCCGCGTCTTCGCGGAGGGCCCCTACGGCGCCTTCACCACCCTGCACCGCACGAAGACCGAGTCCCTCCTCATCGCCGGCGGTGTCGGCGTCACCCCCATCCGGGCCATCCTGGAGGACATCGAGGGCCACGCGGTCGTCGTCTACCGCGTCGCCGGGGAACGCGACGCCGTCCTCCACGACGAGCTGCGCGAGCTGGCCCTCGCCAAGGGCGCCGAGCTGCACCTGGTCACCGGCCCGCCGGTCCCCGACCGGCTGGCGCCGCGCGAGCTGGCCCGCCTGGTCCCGGACATCGGCGACCGCGACGTGTTCCTGTGCGGACCGCCGCCCATGATGAACGCGGTGCTGCGCACCCTGGGCGACCTGGGCGTGCCCAAGCGGCAGATCCACTTCGAGCGCTTCAGCCTGGCCGGCTGAGGAAGACGGGGAACCACAGTGAAGCGAGCCATACCCGTCGTCGTCCTCAGCATCGCCGGCCTGGTCCCGGTCTGGCGCTACGAGCCCTCGATCGGCGGTACGACATCCACCACCCCGTCGGCCCCGACGCCGTCCACGTCCTCCTCGGCGGGCGGCACCACGTCCGGCACCACCTCCGGCACCAGCGTCAAGGGCACGACGATCCGGACGGAGAAGGGCCCCGTCCAGGTCCAGGTGACCTTCGAGGGGGAGAAGATCACCGCGGTGAAGTTCCTCCAGCAGCCGAATCATCCGCAGACGACGGCGGCCGTGCCGGTGCTGATCTCCGAGACGCTGAAGGCGCAGAGCGCGGACATCGACACGGTGTCCGGCGCGACCATCACCAGCGACGCCTACAAGCAGTCCCTGCAGGCGGCCATCGACGCGAAGGGCTGACCGGTATGCACCGCGTCGAACACGTGATGGGGTTCCCGGTCTCGCTGCGGGTCGACGACCCGCACGTCACCCAGGCGGCGGGAGACGCCGTCTTCGCGTGGCTGCGCGAGGTCGACGCCCGGTTCAGCCCGTTCAGAGCCGACAGCGAGGTGTCCCGCTACGGCCGGGAAGAACTCGAACTCGGCGAACTCAGCGATGAGTTGACCGAGGTACTCGCCCTGTGCGAGCACTACCGGGTCGCCACGGGCGGCGCGTTCGACGTACGGCTGCCGGGGCGCGGGCTCGACCCGTGCGCGGTGGTCAAGGGCTGGTCGGTGCAGCGGGCGGCCGATCTGCTCAGGGCCGCCGGGGCACGGCGCTTCGTACTGAACGCCGGGGGCGATGTGGTCGCCGCCGGCGGGCCCTGGCGAGTGGGCGTACGGCATCCCGTCCACGCCGACAAGCTGTGCGTGGTCCTGGAGCTGAGCGACGGGGCGGTGGCGACGTCCGCCCGCTACGAGCGGGGCGACCACATCATCGACGGGCGGACCGGGCGGGCGGCGACGGGGCTGTCGAGCATGACGGTCGTCGCGTCCTCACTGACGGAGGCGGACTCGGTGGCCACGGCGGCCTTCGCCATGGGCGTCGAGGGCGTCGGATGGGCCGCCTCGTTGCCGGGGTGCGAGGTGTTCGCGGTGGACGAGGACGGGCAGGTGCTGCGGACCGAGGGCTTTCCGGTGGCCGCCACCGCATCGGCCGTGTGAGGCGGTGCGGGCCGCCGGGGGCCCGGCCGCGTGCCCGGCAGGACGACCTGGCCGAGGCCGGGACGGCTGCGGAGATCGGCGTGGACGCCGGCGGGGTCCTCGACCGGTTCGGGGGTGAGCTGTGTACGGTGTTCCGCCTTGCGGACGCCGGTGTCGTCGCGGTCGTCGTCGGGCTCATGCGGCGGGGCGGGCCGCCGGCGGGGGAGTCCGGCGGCCCGCCCGCTGGGGGTGGGGGAGGGAAGGATCAGCTGACGTCGGAGGCGTCGAGGCGGTAGAGGCCGCTGTAGGCGCTCACGGCCGTGCCGTGCTTCTCGACCCAGGTCGAGATCTCCGAGTCCGTGGACCGGCCGCCGTCGCCGCTGACCACGATGTAGTGCAGCTTGCCGGACTTCACCAGGCTCTTCAGCTTGGCCAGGGTCATCGCGTCGTCGCTGCCGGACCAGCCGCCCATGGAGATCACCGGTCGGCCGGACTCCAGGATGATCGAGGAGGCCGTCTGGTCCGTGGCCACCGCGACCAGCCAAGTGGCGCCGTCCTGGTGCTTCTTCAGGTACGTGATCATCGCCGAGGAGACGCCACCGCCCATGCCGCCGCCCGCCTGGCCGCCACCCTGCTCCCCGGACTCGGAGGCGGACGAAGAGCCGCCGGTCGACGAGGAGTCGGAGCCGCTGCCGGAGGGGGCCTGCCCCATCGACCGACCGGAGCCGCCGGAACTGCCGGACCCGCTCGGGGCGTTGCCGCTCGGTGCGCTGCCGCTCCTGGCGCCGCTCGGCGCACCGCCCTTGCCACCGCCCATACCGCCTCCGGTGTCGGGGCCGGCCGTCGGGTTGGTGCCGTTGCCGCTCGCGGTCGTCGCCGCCGAGACCGAGTAGGCGGCCGGACCGGCGAGCAGGGCCACGACGGCCGCGAGCGCCGCGAGGCCGACCAGCTTCCGCCGCTTCATGAACCGTCCGGCCACCAGACCGAGCACCGCGGCCGTACCCGCGAGGCCGACGGTGATCTCCGCGACCGTGTAGAGCGTGCCGGAGCCGGAGACCCGCCGGAGCAGGACGATCGCCCAGACCGAGCCGGCCGCGATCGCGGCCGGAAACGCCCAGCCCCTCCCCCACGCTCGAACGCGCTCGCGCGGGGGGACCCCCACCGCCGCCGGGCCCTCCTTGAAGGCCTTGAACAGCATGACCCCGCCGGCACCGGCCAGCGCCGCGACACCCGGCGCCATGGCGGTGACGTAGTACGGGTGGAAGGTGCCCTCGGCGAGCGAGAAGGTCAGATAGTGCAGGACGAACCAGCCGCCCCAGAGCATCAGCGCGGCCCGCCGGGGGTCCGTACGCGGCGCCCGTCCGCGCAGCACCAGTCCGCCGGTCAGGGCGATGGCGGCGAAGGGGATCAGCCAGGAGATCTGGCCGCCCATGATGTCGTTGAACAACCGGTGGAAGCCCGCCGAACCACCGAAGCTGGCGCCGTTGCCCTGCGCGCCGACCGACGAACTCGCCCCGAAGATACGGCCGAAGCCGTTGTAGCCGATGACGAGGTCCCAGACGGTGTTGTCGGTGGAGCCGCCGATGTAGGGGCGCGCGGAGGCCGGGATCAGGTCGACGATCACCATCCACCAGGCGCTGGAGACGACCAACGCCACCGTCGCCACAGCGAGGTTGCGCAGGCGCCTGCCGAGGGAGACGTCCGCCGCCCACAGGTAGACCAGGAAGAACGCGGGCAGGACGACGTACGCCTGCATCATCTTGGTGTTGAACGCGAAGCCGATCGCGACGGCCGACCACACCAGCGGCATCAGCCGGCCGGTACGCACGGACTTCAGCAACGCGGCGGCCCCGAGCAGCATCAGGAAGACCAGGATCGGGTCCGGGTTGGTGTCGCGGTTGATGGCGACGGTGATCGGGGTGAGCGCCAGGGCCAGCGCGGCGACGGTGCCGGCCACGACTCCGAAGTCCCGCTTGACCAGCCGGTGGAGCAGGGCCACCGACCCCGTGCCCACGGCCACCATCGGCAGCATCAGCTGCCAGGTGCCGAAGCCGAGGACGCGGGCCGACAGCCCCATCACCCACAGCGCGAACGGCGGCTTGTCGACGGTGATGAAGCTGCCGGAGTCCAGCGCCCCGAAGAAGAACGCCTTCCAGCTCTTCGTGCCGGAGTAGACGGCCGCGTCGTAGAAGGTGTTGCCGGTGACGGAGGAGAGGTTCCAGGCGTACAGGGCCGTCGCCAGGAGCAGGATCGCCCACAGGGCGGGGCGGGCCCAGCGCGGGTCCTCGGGAGCGCCCAGCAGGAGCCTCCTGGCACGGGACGCGGCGGGCGGGGCGGCGGCCCGGTGCCTGCCCTCCTGGGCGGGCGCGGGAGGCGGTGCGAGGGTCGTCATGACGAGTACTCCAGGTGGGAAGAGGCCTTCGCCCGGGCGGGCGGGACGCCGTCGTTCATGGGCATGACGATCGGGGGCCTCCCTGTGCGGTCGCTGAGCGGCTTCTGAGCGGGGAGTGAGAATCAGTGGACTCACGGACAGGTCACAGAGTGATCTCTGTCCGCGTGCATAGCGGATTTCGCCAAAGTCCCGACTGAATTCGGCAACACAGGAGGTCTAGACTCTGCCTCCAACGGCCCGTGCGACCGAGGCCACGCAGAATGCGGCCTCTGCCAGACCCGAAGGGTATTCGGCGTTTTGATACGGATAGATTCAGTCACCAAGCGCTACCCGGACGGCACGGTGGCGGTCGACAACCTCTCCCTGGAGATCCCCGACCGCGCGATCACCGTTTTCGTCGGCCCGTCCGGCTGCGGCAAGACGACCACGCTGCGCATGATCAACCGGATGATCGAGCCGAGCGAGGGCACGATCACCATCGACGGCAAGGACATCACACAGCAGCCGGTGAACACGCTGCGGCGGTCCATGGGGTACGTCATCCAGAACGCCGGGCTCTTCCAGCACCGGACGATCATCGACAACATCGCCACCGTGCCCCGGCTGCTCGGCTGGGACAAGGGGAAGGCGCGGGCGCGGGCCCGGGAGCTGATGGAGCGGGTGGGCCTCGACGGGGCCCTCGCCAAGCGGTACCCGTACCAGCTCTCCGGCGGTCAGCAGCAGCGCGTCGGGGTGGCGCGGGCGCTCGCCGCGGACCCGCCGGTGCTGCTGATGGACGAGCCGTTCTCGGCGGTCGACCCCGTGGTCCGCAAGGGCCTTCAGGACGAACTGCTGCGTATCCAGGACGAGTTGGGCAAGACCATCGTCTTCGTCACCCATGACATCGACGAGGCCGTGAAGATCGGCACCATGGTCGCGGTGATGCGCACCGGCGGCCATCTCGCCCAGTTCGCGCCGCCCGCCGAACTGCTGTCCCACCCGGCGAACGCCTTCGTCGAGGACTTCCTCGGCGCCGACCGGGGCATCCGGCGGCTGTCCTTCTTCGGCTCCGCGGGCCTCGACCTGCGCACCACCCCGATCGTCGCCCTCGACGCCACCGCCGAGCAGATCGCCGAGCGCAGCACCCCGGACGTGCCCTATCTCCTGGTCACCGACGTGGACGGCAGGCCCCTCGGCTGGGGCGAGCCGGGCCGGCTGACCGCCGGCGCCATCGACCCCGCCCGGCTCCTCTCCCACGGCCGCCCCTTCACACACGGTGAGGAGTCCCTGCGGGCCGCCCTCGACGGTGCCGTGCTCTCGCCGACCGGCTGGGCCGTCGCCGTCGGTGCCGACGGCCGCGTCACCGGCGTGGTCTCCCAGCAGTCGATCGGCGAGGCCATCCGCGCCGCCCACGCCGAGGGCCGCGGCGGTCTCGGCGGGCGCGGACTCGGTGACGAGAAGGTCGTCGGATGAGCGCCGGCCTCTTCGACATCCCGAGCGACCTCCAGAACACCTACTGGGGGCTGGTCGGCCAGCATCTGCGCGAGGCGCTGATCCCGGTCGTGGTCGGACTGCTGGTGGCGCTGCCGGTCGCCCAACTCTGCGTGCGGCTGCGGTGGTTGTACCCGCCGGTGCTGTGGGTGACGACCATCCTCTACGCCATCCCGTCACTGGCGTTCTTCGTCGTCCTCATCGACTACACCGGCCAGACCGAGACGACCGTGATGATCCCGCTGGGCGTCTACAGCCTGGTGGTGTTCGTCCCCGCGATCGTCGACGGGGTGCGCTCGGTGCCGCAGGAGACGCTCGACGCGGCAACGGCCATGGGCCTCGGGCCGGTCCGCCGCTACTTCCAGGTCCAGCTGCCGATCGCGGCGCCCGCGATCATCGCGGGTCTGCGCGTGGCGACCGTCTCCAGCATCTCCCTCGTCTCCGTCGGCATGCTGATCGGCAACCAGGGCGGGCTCGGCAACCTCCTCAACGACGGCATGATCTACCACCAGAACCGCCTGGTGTGGCTCTCCGTCATCGGTACGGCCGTCCTCGCCATCCTCGCCGACGCGCTGCTGGTCCTCGTACGGCTCCTGGTGACGCCGTGGATGCCGCGCGGCACCCGCAAGCCACGTCCCGTGGACGAACCCGAACCCGAACCCGTCACGGCCGTACTGGAGGACGCCGTCCGATGAACGTCCTCCACTACATCAACTCCTTCTTCAGCGACGGCTCCCACTGGCACGGCTACGACGGCATCCCCACCCGGCTGCGCGAGCACGTCCAGTACTCCCTGATCGCCCTCGCCATCGCCGCCGCCATCGGCCTCCCGGTCGGCCTGCTCACCGGCCACACCGGCCGCGGCGGCAACACGGTCGCCTTCGTCGCCACGGCCGGCCGCGCCCTGCCCAGCTTCGGCCTGCTGGTCCTGATGTTCGTCCTGCTGGGACTCGGCCTCACCCCGGTGATGATCCCGCTGGTCGTCCTGGCCGTCCCCCCGATCCTGGTCACGACGTACGAGGCGGTCCGCTCGGTCGACCCGTCCCCGGTCGACGCGGCCCGGGGCATGGGCATGGCGGAGTCCCGGGTGCTCTTCCAGGTGGAACTCCCGGTCGCCCTCCCGCTGATCCTCAGCGGCCTGCGCTCGGCGGCCATCCAGATCGTCTCCACGGCCACGATCGCCGCGTACGTCTCCCTCGGCGGCCTCGGTCGCTACATCGTCGACGGCCTCTACCAGCGCAACTACGAGAAGGTCGTGGGCGGCGCGAGCCTGGTGGCCGTCCTGGCCCTGGTCACGCTGGGGTTCTTCGGACTGGTGGCACGCTTCACGGTCTCACCGGGGGTCCGCAGAAGCGCCCTGTGAGGGGCGCGGGGCCGTTCAGGAAGAAGCCCCCGTCGGCCGTGAGATGTCCGTCGGCCGACGGGGGCTTCCCGTGTCGTCACCCGCCCGAACGGGCCAGCGCGAGCTCCAGCACCACCAGCAGAGCGTCCCGCACGGAACCCCGCTCCCGCGCGTCGAACACCAGCACCGGCACCCGCTCGGCGACATCCAGCGCCCACCGCACCTCGTCCAGCGTGTGCTCCACCTTGCCGTCGAACGCGTTCACGGCGACCGCGAACGGTATCTGCTTGTGCTCGAAGTAGTCGACGGCGGCATAGCAGTCGTCGAGCCGCCGGGTGTCGACGATGACGAGACCGCCGACGGCGCCCTCGACGATGTCGTCCCACATGAACCCGAACCGCTCCTGACCGGGGGTGCCGAACAGATACAGCTTCAGGGTCGGGTCGATGGTGAGGCAGCCGAAGTCCATCGCCACGGTCGTGGTGGTCTTGCGCGGGGTGTGGCTGAGGTCGTCCACGCCCGCCGCGACCTCCGTGATGGCGGCCTCGGTGGTCAGCGGCTCGATCTCGGAGATGGAGCCCACGGCGGTGGTCTTGCCCACGCCGAAGCCGCCCGCGATCACCATTTTGACCGGCAGCGGCGGTCTTACGGCGGCCACCGAGGCGGCCTGGATGGTGCCGGCCGGTTCAGTCGCTGTCACGGAGTACCCCTCGGGAGTCGGGGATGGCACGCAGGGCGTCGATCACCCTGCGCAGGACGGAGGCGTCGTGGGTGACGCCGGAGTCGGGGACGTGCACCACCAGATGTCCGGCGGCGCGCAGGTCCTCGGCGAGGACCCGTACGACGTTGAGGTGCAGTCGCAGCCGGGCCGCGAGTTCCGCGACGGACTGCGGCCGGCGGCAGGCGGCGACGATGTCGTGCTGCTCGAAGGCGAGGTCGTCGAGTACGGCGAGGCCCTCGGCGGTGGCCACCACCTGGGTCTCCACCGGTACCGGCCGGCCGGACGCGGTGGGCGCGACCCGGCCGGCGGTGACCAGGAACGGCCGTACGGCGGGGGCGGGACCGACCGGTTCCGGGCCGTCCGGCGGTGGTGAGCCGTCCGCCATGGCTTTCTCTTCCTCCTCGACCGCGCCCTGGGCACCTGGCCAGGACCGGACCTGGTCACGGACCTGTCCCGGACCCGCCTTCGGGCGGGCGACCGGTCAGCGCGCTGTTGCGGCGCCGACGCTGTTCTTGAGCTGGAGCACGAGCTGGGGGCTGAGCGCGCTGCCGGCCCGGTTGGCGAACAGCGTCATCTCGTAGGCGATGTTGCCCAGCTTGGCCTCCTTGTCGGTGACGACGCCGAGGACGGCGCCGCTGCCGATCGCGGAGACCAGGACATGGCCGCCCTCCAGGTCGATGATGACCTTGTTGAGGCCGCCCAGGCCGTAGTTGCCGGAGGCGCCGGCGGCCAGGCTCGTGATGCCGGAGACGATCGCGGCCAGCCGCTCGGAGTCGGCGTGCTCGCGCAGCTCGGAGACGGCGATGAGCAGCCCGTCGGAGGAGACGGCGATGGCGTCCACGACGCCCGCGGTCTCGGTCGCGAATCGATTCAGCAGCCAGGTGAAGTCGGCTGCGGCGGCCTGCAGTTCGGCCGGCGTGGTGGCTCCCGCGTGGGGAGTGTCGCCTGTCGACGTGCTCACTGCTCGGCTCCTTCCGGGAGGTGGTTCTGGTGGTGCGGGTGGGTGGTGGTCCTGGGGGCGTCGTCGCCCGTGCCGGTCCGGTCGGTCTCCGCCCGGCTGTCACGGTTGGCCCGCTCCACGGCCGCCTCGAACTCGTCGAGCGAGTCCCGCACGGCGTCCGCGTCGGCGGGCCGGGCGACCTGCCGGGCCGCGTACTGGGCGGCGGCGTCGACGGTCGTGTGGAGAGTGGCACCGCGCACCCGACGCCGCAGGGGCCGGGGGCTGTCGCCCAGGACACCGGATGCGTGCGCGGACGGCGTTGTCTGGCCCGGTGTGACCTGGGAAGACGATACCTGTCGATCAACACCGCCCGAGCGACCGGGGGTTACGTCGTCGGGGCGGGAGTGGGTCACGCCGGCGACCACCTCGGATCGGGCCTGAGGAATGAAGGGGGGCTGCGCGGGGCCGGAGTCTCCCGATCCCGGCACCGGGTCGGTGCCGCCCGGTACCCGGTTCGAGTCCGCGTCCGTCCTCGCCCACGAGGGAACGGGGCGTGCCGTGTCCGGCGCGGGGCTGGAGGTGTCGGGCGCGCCGGCCGGGTACGCACGGGGGTCCGAGTCCGCCGGGTCGGCGTATGCCGAGTCGGCGGATGTGACCGGTGCGGTCCCGGTGGGTGTGCCGGCCACGCGGCCGCTCGCTGCCGGTTCCGACGGGGGAGCGGACGCCGTGTCCGCGGTCGTGCCCGTTGTGTACCCGGTGGGTGCTTCGGACACGTAGCTGTTCCGGGCCGGTTCCGACGGGAGGGTGGACGCCGTGTCCGCGGTCGTGCCGGGTATGTACCCCGTGGGTGCTTCGGTCGAGTAGCTGTTCGGGGCCGGTTCCGACGCGGGCGCGGACGCCGTGTCCGCGGCCGTGTCCGGTATGTACTCGGTGGGTGCTTCGGTCGAGTAGGTGCTCTGGGTCGGGTCCGACGGGGGTGTGGACGCCGTGGCCGGGGTCTCGGGCGGGTCCGTCTCCCGGCGGGGCACCCGGCGCGGGAGCGGGCCGGGGTGGCCGTTGCGGGCGGTGCCGTTCTGGGCGGCGGCACCGGCACGCGGGCCGGGACCGAGCCCGTCCTCGGCCCCGTGGCCGGAGGGTTCGTAGCTCTGCCGGTCGCCGGTCGGGATCGCGGCTGCGGAACGGCCGCCGGCTCCGCGTACCGGCAGGTCGCCCGGCGTCCGCGCCACGGTGCCGGCCGCCGTACCGCGGGAAGCGGGTTTCCTCGCCGTGCCGCCGGAGACGGTCCCCATCGGGCTCATCGCCAGCAGCAGCGAAGCGGGCACCGAGACCTCGGCCGTCACACCGCCGCCCGGCGTGCGCGACAGCGTCACGGCGACGTCCCAGCGGCGGGCCAGGGTGCCGACCACGAACAGGCCGAGGACCTTCGTCGGTACGACGTCCAGGCGTTCGCGGCGGATGAGCCGGGCGTTCTCCTCGGCGAGGCGGTCGGCGCTGATGCCGAGGCCGTGGTCGGCGATCACGATGGTCGCGCCGCCCGCCGACTCCGCACCGGTGGTGTCGCGCACGTACACCTCGACCGGGCTGCCCGCGGGCGAGAACGACACCGCGTTCTCGATGAGTTCGGCCACCATCAGGGTGAGGTCGCCGATGATGTCCGGCTCGACCATGACCTCGGTACGCGCGTGCAGCTGCACCCGCTGGAAGCCCTCGATCTGGCCGAGCGCGGCGCGTACGACGTTGGTGAGCGCCGTCGGCCCGGAGTCGAGGACCGTCTCGCGGATACCGGCCAGCAGCATCAGACTGTCGGCGTTGCGGCGCAGTCGTACCGCGATGTGGTCGATGGAGTAGAGGCGTTCGAGGAGCGCGGGGTCGGTCTCGCCCCGTTCCACCGCGTCGATGAGGGCCAGCTGACGGGTGGTGAGGTTGCTGACCCGGCGGCCGACGTTGCCGAACATCTCGGCGACGTTGCGGCGGCTGAGGACCTGGCGTTCGAGGAGCGCGATGGCGGTCGTCTGGACCCGGTTGAACACCTCGGCCAGTTCGCCGATCTCGTCGTCCGCGGTGACCGGCACCTCGCGCAGCCTGGGCGGGCTGTCGTCCTCGTCGTCGTCGGCGACCCGGGCGAGTTCACGGCCGGCCACCTCGGCGACCTCCTGCGCGGCAGCGGTGAGGGCCATCACGGGCCGCACCACCGAGCGGCGGATCAGGACGGAGAAGGCGAGCCACAGGACGAACCCGAGCAGGGCCGCGGTCAGCAGCAGACCGGCCCGCCACCAGGCGTCCGTGGAGGCGCTGTCCGCGCCGTCGGCGATCTGGTCGATCAGCGACGAGGTGATCTTCAGCCGGGCCTCGGCCTGCTCGGGGTAGGCGGGATAGTCGCTCAGCGCGTCCTGGAACGCGGACTTGATCTCGCCCGGTGTGGTCGCCTGGAGCGTGCTCGGGGCGACCTGGAGCTCGGCGTACGCCTCGGCGATGTCCCGCTGGGCGTCGGTGTGCTCGATGCCCGACAGCTCGTCGGCCTGCTGGTCGGTGGCGAACCGGGCGAACCGCTCGACCTGGTTGGTGTACAGCTCGTAGGCGCCGACGGCGGTCGTGAACTCGATCTGCGCGTTGGTGTCACCGGTCGTCGCCGAGAACACCCCGGTCTCGAAGGAGCCGTGCGCGGCGTCGGCGCGCAGCAGGGAGTCGAGGAGGTTGCCGGTGAAGGTGGCCGCGAGCTCCGAGTTGCGGTCCAGGCTCAGCCCGCCGATCACGGTCTTGGCCGCGTTGTTGTAGGCCGGGTCGATGTTGCTCGCGGGCAGATAGCTCTGCTCCACGGTCCCGCGCAGGCTGGTGAGGCCCTCGACCTCCTTGAGCGCCTGCGCCTCGCTGTCCGGCATCGAATCGCCGAAGGCGGCACGCACCTTCGCGATCTGCGTGTCCACCTTCTTCTGCGCCGCGCGGTAGCCGGCGAGCGTGGACTCGACGCCCTTGCCGCCCGCCTCGTAGCGCACGGACAGCAGGATCGCCAGCTGGTGCTCGCTCTCCAGGTCGTTGACGAGCGCGGCCACCTGCTCGCTGTTGCGCACCAGGTCCGCCGCGGACGCCGCGTCCCGCGCCTGGCCCACCTGGTCGGCGATCAGATAGGAGAGCAGCGCGGCCACGACGGCCAGCGGGATGCCGACCAGGAGGTTGAGCTTGAGCCGGAACGGCCACCGGTCGGCGAAGCCCCGCGGACCATCGCCTTTGACCTGCGGCGGAGCCGACCGGGGCGGCGCGTCCACCTCGTTCGTGGACACCGGGCCTCCTTCACGGGGATCTCGGTCATGCGTCAAGTTGCGTATGACCGATTCTGATCGATACTGGATCAAGAAGAAAAGGTGCGGATGACACCGCAGCAGCCCCCGTACACCGCTGTGACCGACGCCAACTTGCGTGAGACTACCGCCTCATTGAACGATCAAGTGCGTTGCCCTACGTCAAGAATCCGTTACAAAGCGCCTCCGGATCCACCCCGCGCTGTTCACACCGTATTCACAACTGATCACGCATTGAGGCCAATTGGTGACCGGGCTGCTCTTGACTGAGTGAGAACTGGCTGGATTGGATCAGTGGCAGAGCATGTCTCTCATCAATCCCCCGAGTCCGGAACGGGAATCGTGACTTCCAAAGCCCCACGCAGCAGGTCCATCAAGAGCTACCCCGCGGCGGCCGTCGCGCTCGCCGCGACCACGGCCCTGCTGGCGGGATGTGGCTCCTCGAACGACAACAAGTCGAACCCTCTCGACGGGGGCGGCAAGTCCGACGGCAAGACGGTCGTCGTCGGCTCCAACAACTTCGCCGAATCCATCCTGATCGCCGACATCTACGGCGAGGCCCTCAAGGCCAAGGGTGTCAAGGTCACCTACAAGCCGAACATCGGCAGCCGCGAGACCACCTACGGTCTGCTGAAGAACGGCTCCATCACGGTGCTGCCGGAGTACAACGGCGCGCTGCTCGCCTACCTCGACCCGAAGGCCACGCCGAAGACGGTCGAGGCGACCACGGCCGCGATCGAGGCCAAGCTGGACTCCAAGCTGACCCTCCTCGACCCCGCCTCGGCGCAGGACAAGGACTCGGTGACGGTCAACAAGGCCACCGCCGACAAGTACAAGCTGACCTCGGACTCCTCCATCGCGGACCTCAAGGACATCGCGAAGGACCTGACCATCGGCGCCTCGCCGGAGTTCCAGACCCGGCAGCAGGGCCTGGTGGGCCTGAAGTCGGTCTACGGCCTGGAGTTCAAGGGCTTCAAGGCGCTGGACGCGGGCGGCCCCCTGACGCTCGCCGCGCTGACGAAGGACACCGTGCAGGCCGCGGACATCTTCACCACGGACCCGAACGTCATCAAGGAGAAGTTCGTCGTCCTCCAGGACCCGAAGAACCTCTTCGGCTTCGAGAACGTGCAGCCGCTGGTCTACAAGAGCGGTCTGTCCTCGGACGGCGTCGCCGCCCTCAACGCGGTCTCGGCCAAGCTCGACACCAAGGCCCTGCTCGAACTCGACTCCCAGGTCCAGCTCGAGAACAAGGACCCGCTGGATGTCGCCAAGGCCTGGCTGAAGTCGGCCGGCCTGGCCTGACGACGGCCGGACGGCGCCGCCGTCCCACCGTCCGCCCGACGCGGGTGCCCCGGGAAACCGGGTGCGCCCGCGTCGTGCTGTGCGGCCCCTGACCAGCCGGACATGAAGATCTCACATACGGCCCACCGACGGATTCACGGTGAACGCGTGCGGCGCTACCTGTCGGCTCCGTCGGCGCGTGTGCGACCGTCGTCCAGGAGGCCGCGACAGGCCTTCACGGGGTGGAAGGAGCCACGGAGATGGAGGTCAAGGTTCTCGGGCCGCTCGTGGTGACGGTCCACGGCACGTCCCTCGTACCCAGCGCGGCCAAGCCGCGCCAGGTGCTCGCGCTGCTCGCGGCCAACCTGGGCCGGCATGTGTCGCTGGACGCCATCGCGCGGGAACTGTGGGACGACACGCCTCCCGGCCGCCCCACCGACGTGGTGCAGACGTATGTGAAGCAGCTGCGGCGCGCGCTGTCCACGGCGCTCGTCCCCGCCGGCGGCCCCGACGCCAAGGAGCTGCTGAGCCGTACCCACACCGGCTACGTCCTCGACCTGCCCGGCGCGGAGACCGACGCCCGCTCCTTCGAGCGGCTGACCCTGGACGGACAGCGGGCGCTGGCCCGGCGGGAGGCCGCGCAGGCGGCGACGGTCCTGGACCGTGCCCTGGAGGTCTGGCGGGGGCCCGCCCTGGCCGACGTACGGACCGGGCCGGTGCTGCGCTCCGAGACCCGACGGCTGGACGAGGTGCGCCGCGGCGCCCTGGAGAACCGGAGCAGCGCCTATCTGCAGCTCGGCCGGCACGCCGAACTGATCGGCGAACTCGGCATGATGACGGACCGCTACCCACTGCAGGAGAGCCTGCACGCGCTGCTGATCGTCTCCCTGCACCGCTGCGGCCGCTCGGTCGAGGCGCTGGAGGTGTTCCGCAGGCTGCGCGACTCCCTGGTCAGCGAGCTCGGCATCGAGCCCTCGCACCGTCTTCAGCGGCTGCACCACGCGGTGCTCCGCGACGACCCCGCGCTCGACTCGCCGACCTTCGGTTTGGCTGTCTTTTAGCGGTCGCCCGCACCCTCGGGACATGCCTGCCGGGGCCCGTCCGACCGTGCGTCGAGGTGTCCGGCCGGCCGGGCCGGTGATCCGCCCGTGTCCGCACCTCGGGGCCCGGACGGATCACCGCCCGCCGGCCGTCGCGGCGACCACGCAGCGCGGGCCGGTCCCGGCGGGCTCCTTGACAACGGACGAGCCCGAGGCGGAACGGAATGACGCGTTACCTGTCCCTGACTTCCCTGTCCCCGGCGGACGTCGACGAGCCCGGACTGCGGCTGTTCTGCTTCCCGTACGCGGGCGGCGGGGCGTCCGCCTACCGGCGCTGGCAGCGCGGCCTCGACGTCCACGGCGCCGGGGCCCGGGTGCTGCCGGTGCAGCTGCCGGGCCGCGAGGGCCGGATCAACGAGCCCCGCTTCACCGATCTGCACGCCCTCGTCGCCGACCTGGACGAACAGCTCGACGACGAGCTCAGCCACCCCCATCTCTTCTACGGGCACAGCATGGGCGCCCTGATCGCGTACGCGCTCACCTGCCGCCGTCAGCGGCGCGGCGCCCCGCTCCCGCTCGCCCTGGCCCTGAGCTCCTACCGCGCCCCGCACCTGCCCGCGCCCGACATCGCCGACCCCGGCGCCGACGACGCCGAACTGGTCGAGGGCCTGGCCGCGTTGGGCGGGATTCCGCGGGTGCTCCTCGACCACCCCGAGTTCCTGTCCGCGCTGCTCCCCATCGCCCGTGACGACCTGCTGCTGTGCACCGCCTCCGTGCCGGCCGACGCCGCCTCGGTGCGGGTGCCGCTGCACCTGTTCGTCGGCGCCCGCGACCGGCTGGTCTCGGTGCCCGAGGTGGTGGCCTGGCGGCGGCACGCCGGACGCGGCTGCGAGGTGCGGGTGCTGCCCGGCGGGCACTTCTTCATCCGCGCCCACGAGGACGCCTTCCTGCGCGAACTCGCGGGCCTGGTCCGCCGGTACGCCCGCACCCCGGCCCTCGCCGGCGCCCTGTCCGCGTGAACGGCCGTATCCCGGAGGCGAGATGATGACACGTCAGGAGACCTTCACCGAGCGGGTGCTGGCCCGGGCCGCGGAGCGCGGACCGGCGGAGGCGTTCGCCTTCGTCCGGGCCGACGGAGTGGACCGGATCACCTACGCCGAACTGGACCTGAGGGCCAGGGGCATCGCCTCGTGGCTGCAGGACCGCGGTCTGACCGGCCGGCAGGTGCTGCTGCTGTACCCCTCGGACCTGTCCTTCGTGACGGCCTTCGCCGGCTGTCTGTACGCGGGCGCCGTCGCCGTGCCCGCACCGCTCCCCTCCGGCCGGGAGCGGCATCTGGAGCGGCTCGCCCGGATCGCCGCCGACGCCGGCGTCGGCGCCGTACTGACCACCGGACGGCAGGCCGAGGAGCTGCGGTCCGGGCCGGCCGGCGGCCTCGCGCGGGTGCCCTGCCTGGCCACCGACGCCTCGGACACGGGCGATCCAGGGCAGTGGCGGGAGCCCGGCCTGCGCCCCGACGACCTGGCCTTCCTCCAGTACACCTCGGGTTCCACCAGCGCCCCCAAGGGCGTGATGGTCTCCCACCGCAACCTGATGGCCAACGAGGCCGCCATCGCGCGCTCCCTGGGCGCGACGCCCGGCTCCCGCTTCGGCAGCTGGCTGCCGCTCTACCACGACATGGGGCTCATCGGGCACGTCCTGCAGCCGCTGTGGCAGGGGGCGCGGGCCGCCCTGATGGACCCCGCCGAGTTCCTGCGCCGGCCCGTCGGCTGGCTGGAGATGATCGGCGACCACGGCGTCACGATCGGCGCCGCGCCCAACTTCGCGTACGACATGTGCGTACGCCGGGTCAGGGACGCCGACCTGGCCCGGCTGGACCTCTCGGGCTGGGAGTCGGCCTGCAACGGCGCCGAACCGGTGCGCGCCGACACCATCGAGGCCTTCACCCGCCGCTTCGCCCCGGCCGGCTTCCGCCCCGAGGCGTTCTTCCCGTGCTACGGCATGGCCGAGACGACCCTGCTGGTCTCCGGCACCCCGCGCGGTGGCCCGCCGGCCACCCGCGCCGTCGACCCGGCCGCCCTGGAGACCGGCGAACTCACCGCGCCGCGGCCGGGGACACCGGCCCGCACCCTGGTGAGCAGCGGGGTGGTCCGCGCCGAGGACTTCGAGGTGCAGATCGTCGACCCGGACACGGCACGCGCCGTGCCGCCCGGGCGGGTCGGGGAGATCTGGCTGCGCGGACCGAGCGTGGCCGACGGTTACTGGGCACGCCCGGACGCCACCGCCGAGACCTTCGGCGCCCGCCTCGCCGACGAGACGGAGGGGGCCCAACGGCCCCCCGCCGGCGGCTGGCTGCGCACCGGGGACCTCGGCGCGCTCGCCGACGGACAGCTCTACGTCACCGGCAGGCTCAAGGAGATGATCCTGGTCAACGGACGGAACATCTACCCGCACGACGTGGAGTCCGCCGCCCGCTCGGCACACCCCGCGCTCGGCACGGGCGCCGCGTTCGCCGTGCGGTCCGCCGACGGCCGGCGCGAACGGCTCGTCCTCGTCCAGGAGACCGCCGGGCTCGACGCGGGCGACGGGGAAGGCGCGCGGGAACTCGTCGAGCGCGTCCAGGACGCCGTCACCGCCGAGTTCGGGGTCCCCGCGGGCAACGTACTGCTGGTCCCGGCCGGAACCGTGCGGCGCACCACCAGCGGCAAGATCCAGCGCACCCTGATGCGGCGGCTGTTCCTGTCCGCGGCGCTCACGCCGCTGTACGCGGTGGTCGGCCTGCGAGAGCGTGGTCGCGGAGAACCCGGCGGCCTCGGCCATCTCGCGGTACGACGGCCCGCCGGCGTCCCTGCGCAGCTCGCGCAGCTGATG
>NZ_JBEXCS010000048.1:0-71111 GCF_040605395.1 Streptomyces sp. NPDC005648
GTTGGCCGGTGCAACGGGCGTGTTGGTGGTGCCGGGGGCGGCGGTCACCCTGATCTCGCTCGGCGGCAGGCAGCTGAGCCGGTCCGTTCGCACGGACCGGCCCCCGCGGTGCGTTGTGCCCGCCGGCCGGTCCCGTGCGGAGTTATCGTCACCGGGTGACGAGTCTTGACGGAGGCAGCACCGATCCGGGCTCCCCGACCGAGCCGCGGCCCCTGGTGTGCGCCCGCTGCGGCACCCGGGCCGACGTTCCACAGCCCACCTGGACGTTCTCCGTGGAGAACGGCGTCCGCCAGTACATCTGCGACACCTGCTCCCGGGAGAACCTCAGGGCGATCGAGGGGCGGCTGGACTCGGCCTGGTGGTAGGTCAGGCCTCCGCGGCCGACTCGCCCTCGGTGTACTCCTCGGGCACGAACCCCGGCAGCCACTCCTCCAGTTCCTCGCGCAGCCGTACCGTCGCGCCCAGCTGGCACAGCACACCGATCGTGCTCAGGGTCACCCGGTGTATCAGGAGGTAGGCGGGCGGCAGGTTCAGCTGCTTGCCCAGCTGGTAGGCGGGGGAGCGGGGGTCGGCGATGCGGGCCGCCTGGCTGCGCATCCAGCCGCGGGTGAAGGTGAACTCGTCGGCCCGGGCCGGCTCGATGATCGGCAGCAGATAGTCGAGGACGGCCGCCGGGTCCAGCTCTATGGAGTCCTTGACGAAGCCCTCCTCGCGGAGGAGTTCGTAGACGGACTCCGCCTCCCCTTCGATGGTCATCCGCAGGGAGTCGCCGATCGGGGCCGGCAGTCCGCCGGGGAGCCGGTCGACGGTGCCGAAGTCCAGGACGCCGAGCCGCCAGTCGTCCTCGCCGTCCGGGCCGCCGGGCAGCAGACGGAAGTTGCCGGGATGCGGGTCGGCGTGCAGCAGGCCGGTGCGAGCCGGGCCGGAGAAGAGGAAACGGGCCAGGAGCTGACCGGCGCGGTCGCGCTGCCCGGTGGTGCCGTCGGCGATGATCTCCGAGAGCGGGACGCCCTCCATCCACTCCGTGACCAGGACCTGGTCGCACTGGTGGACCACCGCCGGCACCACCACGTCCGGGTCGTCCGCGAACTCCTCGGCGTGCGCCTGCTGGGCCTGGGCCTCCAGGCCGTAGTCGAGCTCCTCGGAGACCCGGTCCTTGAGCTCCGTGATCAGCGGCTTGATGTCCATGCCGGGGATGAGTGGGCCCAGAAGGCGGGCGAAACGGCTGAGTTGGTTCAGATCGGACAGCAGGGCCTCGCCGGCTCCCGGGTACTGCACCTTGACCGCCACCTCGCGGCCGTCGTGCCACACCCCCCGGTGCACCTGGCCGATCGAGGCCGCCGCGGCCGGCTTGTCCTCGAACTCCAGGAACAGGTCCTTCCAGCTTTCGCCGAGCCGCTGGCCGAGCACCCCGTGCACGGTGCGCGTCGGCATCGGCGGGGCCGCCTCCTGCAGCTTCGTCAGGGCCGCACGGTAGGGGCCCGCGACCTCCTCCGGCAGGGCCGACTCGAAGACGGACAGGGCCTGGCCGAACTTCATCGCCCCGCCCTTGAGCTCGCCGAGCACCTTGAACAGCTGCTCCGCCGTGCGCTGTTGAAGCTCGCGGCCGACGATCTCCGCGGACTCGCCGACGATCCGCTTGCCCAGTCCCCAGGTCGCCCGCCCGGCGAAGCCGAGCGGGAGCGCGGCCAGCTTGGCGGTCCGGGTGACCGCCTTGCGGGGAAGATCAGACATGCGCCCTCCAAGTCCCTGCCGGCCGCGCCGTGTCTGCCTTACGGCACAACTCCTTCGGCGACCGCTGCACTGCCATTGTCTCGTGCGAACCCGCGTCCTCGGCGATGTGTTCTCCCTTACTTACCTTCTCCGCCGCCCCGCACGGGCATGCCGGATGCGCCCAGACCGGCCGGGCATGCCAGTTCAGACCGGGCAGCGAGACCTCCCAGCGGGCACCCGCGGTCGCCGGGAGACGGCCGTCGAGGAACGCGAGCGCGTGGGCCGCCGCCAGCCCGGCGACCGTGGTGGCCAGCGTCAGGTCGCAGGGCCGCACCTGTGGTGACCGGCCCGCACCCGAGCGCCACTGGGTGACCAGGCGGGGCCAGGCCGGATCCCGGTCCGTGCGCCCCTCGTGCAGACAGCCCGCGCAACCCGTCTCGCCGGGCAGGACGAGGGGGCCCACGACGCCTGTGGCCTCCACCACACCGGCGTACAGATGCGGAGTGCCCGAGGTGACGAGGGGTTCGGCGGCGGACGGGGCCGGTGCGTGGACGGAGACGTCGTCGCGCGGGGCCAGGATCACCAGCGAGAAGCCGGGGTCGCCGTCCCCGGACGGCGTCGTGGAGGTGCGGCGCGGTCGGCGGTCCGGAGCGGCGCGGCGCACGGCCTGGCGGGCGGCCTCGTCCCGGCGGGCGCCGATCGACTCCGCGGGCAGCCCGCCCGGGGTGACGTCCCATCGCTCGACCCGGCCGATGTCCCGGACGTCGACCTCGCCGACCCCCGCGGCCGCCAGCAGCGAGGCCAGCAGCGCGCCCACCCGGCCCGCACCGCGGACCTGCACGCGCAGTGCCCGGCGGGCCGCCAGACGCCCCATCGCCTCGCCCGGCTCGGCGGTGAGCACGGACAGCGAGGCCAGGTCGGGACGCAGGCGGTCGAGGACGTCCTTCTTGCCGCGCAGGGCGTCCGCGGCCGGACCGCCTCCCTTCGCGTCGTCCAGCAGTCCGGCCCGCGTCAGCCGCCCCACCAGCTTGTCGACATGCCCGTCGGGCAGATCCAGGCGCCGCCCCTCCTCGCGCAGCAGCGGCAGCCCCCGGGTGCCGTTGAGCAGATCGAGGAAGCCGCCGGTCGCCGGATCCATCGGACCCAGGGTCATCGCGTGCGCCGGAGTCATCCCGAACTGCACCGTGTTGAGATCCCGCCAGCCACGCCGGAGGGCGGGCTTCACCAGCGGAGCGACCGGGCTCGTCCCGTCCGCCGCGCACGTCGATTCCATCGCATCCATGAACAGGCCCCCGTAACCCTGAGAGATCGTCCCCGTCGGCCGGTGAGGATGCGGTCGGTGACCACTCGGTCGGTGACCGGCCGGCGATCGGTCGATGGTCGGTCGACGGGCGATCGCGGCTTCCCCGGCGAGACCCAGCATGCCCGGACCCGACCACGGGCGCCGAAAGTTGTCCACAGGCGACGGGTATTCGTCGTACAAATCAAACGCTCGGTGGGGGATCGAGACGGAACCGTCCGGGAGGCGGGACTTCCCCCGTGTGCAGCGGGTAACGTCGGGGCGTGCCCGCCGACCCACTGCACAGCGCCGGAATGCCACAGCGCAGCACGACGAGCCAGCCGCCGAGCGGCTCGGGGGCGAGCGCGATCGAGGTTCGCAGGAGCGCCCGGCGACGCCGGACGGTATCCGCGTACCGCGAGGGCGATCGCACCGTCGTACTCATCCCTGCCCGGATGTCCGAGGCGGAGGAGCAGCGCTGGGTCACCGTCATGCTCGACAAGCTGGCCGCCCAGGAGAGCAAACGGGTGCTGGGCGACACCGAGCTGGCCGAGCGCGCCGAGCGGTTGTCCGCGCAGTACTTCGACGGCCGGGCCCGGCCCACCTCGGTGCGCTGGGTCACCAACCAGAACACCCGCTGGGGCTCGTGCACCCCGTCCGAGGGCAGCATCCGCCTCTCGCACCGGCTCCAGGGCATGCCGGAATACGTCGTCGACTACGTCCTCGTGCACGAGCTGGCACATCTGCTGGTGCCGGGCCACGGGCCCCGTTTCTGGCGGCTGTTGGAGGCCTATCCGCGTACCGAGCGGGCCCGGGGCTATCTCGAGGGAGTGGTCGCCGCGGAACGGTTGCCGCACCTTCCCGGCGCTCGCGAGGAGTGACGGCCACTTCCGGCCACGCCCGCGTGTTGTGTACCGGGTCTGTACCGGCTTCATGCGATGTCGGAGTTTGCCGTTAGCCTGGCGCGACGCACTCGCATTCGGGATGGGGGACGGTCGTTACGCATGGCCAGGGAATTCCAACGCGGCCACAAGGCCAGGATCAGTGACCTCACCGCGGGCACGGATCTGTACGTAGGCGTGCAGATCAGCGGCCCCGGACTGACGTTCGACATCAGCTGCTTCGGCCTCGACGCCGACGAGCGGCTCTCGGACGACCGCTACTTCGTCTTCTTCAACCAGCCGAAGTCCCCCGAGGAGTCCATCCAGCTCCTCGGCACCCAGGCGGGTGACACGGAGTCCTTCCGGATCACGCTGGACAGGATCCCGCCACAGATCCAGAAGCTGTCGTTCACGGCGACCATCGACGGCGCCGGCCAGATGTCGCAGGTCGCGCCCGGATACCTCCGGATCGTCGCGGGTGGCGAGGAGGTGGCCCGGTATGCCTTCAACGGCTCGGAGTTCACCACCGAACGGGCCGTGATGCTGGGCGACTTCTATCTGAAGGACGTCTGGCGGTTCGCGGCCGTGGGCCAGGGCTTCGACGGTGGCCTGGAAGCGCTGCTGAAGAACTTCGGCGGCGAGGTCATGGAGGAGGCGCCCGCAGCGCCCGCCCCGCAGCAGCCGCAGTCCGGCGCCGCCCCCGGCTTCGCACCGCCCGTCCAGACCGGCGCGCCCCCCGCGTTCGGCGCCCCGGCCGCCCCGGCGCCCGCGCCCGTCCCCGCTCCGGCCCCGCAGGGCTTCGCGCCCCCGCCGGGCGCGACTCCGCCCCCGCCCGGTGCTCCCGCGCCCGTCCCGAACGTGCACGCCGCGCCCACAATCGTCGCGCCCATGGCCCCGCCCGGCGGCGCTTCCGTACCGCCTCCGGGACCGGCGCCCACCCCGTACGGCCAGCCGCCGCAGCAGCAGCCGTACGGACAGCCGCCCGGCCAGACGGCCCCGCCACCGCCCGGATACGGCCAGCCGCCGGCGCCGCACGTCCCGGCCCCGCCGCCGGGATACGGCCAGCCGGCCGCGCCCCCCGGCTACGGTCAGCAGCCGCCCCTCGGCCAGGTCCCGGGGCAGCAGCCCGGTGGCTACGGCGTCCCGCAGGGCGCTCCCCAGGGCGGTGCCGGAGTGACCGCCGCGCTGTCGATGTTCAAGGAGACGCCCACCGGGCAGCGCTGGACCCTGCAGAACAGCAAGCTCGTCCGCGTCGACCTCGGCATGGGCGGCCAGCCCGTGCTCGCCCGTCAGGGCAGCATGGTGCTCTACCAGGGCAAGGTCGACTTCGGTTACAAGGGCGCGGGCTTCGCCGGCCGGATCGTGGGCAACGCGACCGGCCAGGAGATGCAGCTGATGCGCTGCACCGGCCAGGGCCAGGTGTTCCTCGCCGAGAACGCCACCTATCTGCACCCCATCGAGCTCCAGGGCGACGCGATCTGCGTGTCCGCCGAGAACGTCCTCGCCTTCGACGAGAGCCTTCAGCACGAGGTCCGGCGCATCGAGGGACACGGCATCCCCGGGGGCGCGCTGTTCACGATGCAGTTCCAGGGGACCGGCACGATCGTCGTCAAGACGCACGGCACGCCCGTGGTGCTGCCCGTGACGCCGACGACGTTCGCCGACGCCAACGCCGTGGTCGCCTGGTCGGCCGCCTCCCAGGTGATCGTCTCCAGCCAGGTCCGGATGCGGCGCAACGCCTATCCGGGTGACACCGGCGAGAGCGTCAACCTGCAGTTCCGGGGCGCCCCCGGCAACTTCATCGTCGTCCAGCCGTACGAGGTCTGAGGGAGCCCGTCATGTACCAGCCGCTCGCGGGCTACGCCCCCGCACCCGTCACCACCCGCATGGAGAACCACGGCGACCACATGCTCAAGGTCGCCATGCAGAGCGGACAGGACCTCTTCGCGCGCGTGGGGTCCATGATCGCCTACGAGGGTTTCATCCAGTACGAGCCCAACCCGCCGGCCGTGCGCCAGATCGCCCGGGACTGGATGACCGGCGAGGGCGCGCCCCTGATGAAGTGCTCCGGTGACGGACTGCTCTATCTCGCCGACTACGGGGCCAACGTCGTCGTCATCAACCTCAACGGGGACGGCATCTCCGTCAACGCGACCAACCTGCTCGCCTTCGACGCCCACCTCACCTGGGGGGTGGAGCGGGTCAAGGGGCTCGCGAAGTTCGCCGGACAGGGGCTGTGGAACACGAAGATCTCCGGGCAGGGCTGGGTCGCGCTGACCTCCCGGGGCAAGCCGATCGTCGTCGACTGCGGCGGCGGCGAGGACGAGACCTACGTCGACCCCGACGCGCTCGTCGCCTGGTCCCCGAACCTCAAGGTGAAGGGCAAGCGCAGCTTCAAGGCGCAGTCGCTGATCGGCCGCGGCAGCGGCGAGGCCTACCAGATGGCCTTCTCCGGTCAGGGCATCGTCGTCGTCCAGCCCAGCGAGGACAGCACCGACCGCCTCCGGTTCCGGGGCTGAGGGGGAGCCAGAACGTCATGCAGAGTCCGCTTTTCGCCTTCAACGACTCGCAGTCCCAGGACCGCTACAGCCTGCAGAACAAGCAGCTGCTGCGGGTCCTCCTGGAGGGCCACGACGACATCCTGGCCCGCAAGGGCACCATGGTCGCCTACCAGGGGCTCGTCGAGTTCGACGCCGAGTACCAGAGCAACCAGCAGGCGCGCGCGCGTGCGTACACCGGCGAGGGCCTCAGCCTGATGCGCTGCCACGGGCAGGGCACGGTCTACTTCGCCAACCTCGCCCAGCACATCCATGTGGTGGACGTGGAGCAGGACGGCCTTACCGTCGACAGCGGCTACGTCCTCGCGATGGACTCCTCGCTGCACCACGAGGTCATCGCCGTCGACAGCCTCTACGGCATCTCCGGGTCCGGGAAGTACCAGCTCAACATCACCGGCCGCGGCAAGGTCGCCCTGATGACCTCGGGCGCGCCGCTGATGATGCAGGTCACGCCGGACAAGTACGTCAACTGCGACGCCGACGCGATCGTCGCCTGGTCGACCGGGCTGCGGGTGCAGATGCAGGCGCAGACGCACTCCTCCGGGGTGTGGCGCCGCCGGGGCAACACCGGTGAGGGCTGGGAGCTCAGCTTCATGGGCAGCGGTTTCGCGCTGGTCCAGCCGAGCGAGCTGCTGCCGCCGCAGAACGCCCAGATCGGGTCGGGCCTCGCCGCCCAGTACGGCATGGGGCAGCACGGAGCCCGGGCGCAGAACCAGGGGAACGTCTGGAGCTGACGCTCCCGAGGACAGAGGCAGAGGTAAGGGGCGCCCGCCAGTGCGGGCGCCCCTTACCCATGACCGGGCTCAGAGCCTGGCGCGGGTCGCCTCCAGCAGTCGTACGACCGAGTCGTCCGCTACGGCCGCCACCTCGTCGTACGCGAACCAGCGCAGGTCCAGGGACTCGTCGCTGATCTCCTGGACCGCGTCCGGTGGGGCCAGGACGGCGTACTGGACGTCGAAGTGCCAGTGGCAGGGGGCCGGGATGGGGTGCCGGTCGAGGCGGACCGGGCCGCCCGGCAGCAGTGCCAGCCCACGCACGCCCGACTCCTCGGTGGCCTCCCGCAGGGCCGCCGCCTCCACCGAGGTGTCCTGCGGCTCGCAGTGGCCGCCCATCTGGAGCCACATCCGGAGCTTCTTGTGGAGGGTCAGCAGCACCCGCCCACGCGCCGGATCGATCACCAGGGCGCTCGCTGTGATGTGGCCCGCGTGACAGGCCTTCCACATGCCGTCCGAGTGGGCCGCCAAATGGTCCAGATAGGCCTGACGCAGCTCTTCCTGGTCCTCGTAGCCCTTCAGGACGAGGACCGCGTCGTCGTACAGGCTCACTCGGTGTCGTCGCCCTTGCCGTCGTGCTCGGTGTCGTCCTTCTTGAGGTTCGGCTTCTCGGTGGAGCCGCCCGCCGCCTCGCCCAGCATCTTGTCCAGCTCGGAGAAGTCCAGCTGCTCGCGGTGGACGAAGCCGTCCGGGTCGTCCAGGTCGGAGGCGGTGGGGAGCATGTCCGGGTGGGACCACAGGGCGTCGCGGCCGTCGACCCCGCGCGCGTCCGTGAGCGAGGCCCACAGACGGGAGGCGTCGCGCAGGCGGCGCGGGCGCAGCTCCAGGCCGATCAGCGTGGCGAACGTCTGCTCCGCCGGGCCGCCCGTCGCACGGCGGCGGCGCAGCGTCTCGCGCAGCGCGTCCGCGGACGACAGCCGGGGCTTCGCGGCCGCGTGGACGACCGCGTCGACCCAGCCCTCGACGAGCGCCAGGGCCGTCTCCAGACGGGCCAGGGCCGCCTTCTGCTCGGGCGTGTCCTCCGGCTGGAACATGCCCTGCTGGAGGGCGTCCTGCAGCTGCTCGGGGTTCTGCGGGTCGAACTGGCCGACCACGTCCTCCAGCTTGGCGGTGTCGACCTTGATGCCGCGCGCATAGCCGTCGACCGCGCCGTAGAGATGCGAGCGCAGCCACGGCACATGGGCGAAGAGGCGCTGGTGGGCGGCCTCGCGCAGGGCGAGATACAGCCGCACCTCCTCCTTGGGCACTCCCAGGTCCTTGCCGAAGGACTCGATGTTCACCGGCAGTAGCGCGGCCTTGCCGGCCGGGCCCAGCGGCAGGCCGATGTCGGTCGAGCCGACGACCTCGCCCGCGAGCACACCCACGGCCTGTCCGATCTGCGTGCCGAACATGGCACCGCCCATCGAACGCATCATGCCGATCAGCGGGCCGGCCATGGCCTGCATCTCCTCCGGCAGGACATCGCCCATCGCCGCGCCGACCCGCTCGGCGACCGGGTCGACCAGCTCCTGCCACGCGGGCAGGGTCGCCTCGACCCATTCCGCGCGCGACCACGCGACGGCGGAGCCGGCGCCGGAGGGCAGCGAGGTGGCGTCGTCCAGCCACAGGTCGGCCAGGCGGACGGCCTCCTCGACCGCGGTGCGCTCGGCCGGGCCGACGCTCGCGTCCTTCGTGCCGTCCGACGTGCCCTGGGAGACCGTCTGGCGGGCGATCTGCTTGGCCATGTCCCAGTTCACCGGGCCGCCCTCGTAGGAGAGCATCTGGCCCAGCTGCTGGAAGGCGGCGCCCAGGTCGGTGGGGTTCAGCGAACCGAACATGGCAGCGAGCGGATTGTCGGCGCCAGGACCGCCCGGGCCGCCAAAGCCCCCGGCGCCGGGCAGCCCGCCGAAACCGAACGGGTTGGCCGGGCCCTGACCACCACCGCTCTGCTGGTCCTTCTTCTTGCCCTCGTCGCCGTCTTCCGGCTCCTCCGGCGGAAGGCCGAATCCGAATGGGGTGTCACTCACGGGATTCCTCGGCTGGTAAGGCCGCCGGTTGTCTCCGACGGCACGGCTGCCCGATAACACCACCCAGCCTAGACACCATGGGCGGTTCGGGCCTCGGTGCTTCGCCGACTCCTGGCCTGCGGCAGGATGGATGCCACCTGGTACGGACGCGTCACTCGCGTTCTTACTGAAGACAACCGCTGGAGACGCCCGGTGAGTTCCCCAGATCCGCAGGTTCGCGCAGCGCGAAACGAAGCAACCCCGCCGACGGTGCGCGGTCCCGTCGTGGCCGTCACCGGCGCCGCGACCGGCGTCGGAGCGCTGCTCACCGAGCGGCTCGCCGCGTCGGAGGAGGTCAAGCAGGTCATCGCCATCGACGAGCGGCGCGGCGAGTGCGCGGCGGCGCAGTGGCACATCCTCGATGTACGGGATCCGGCCATCGCGGACAAGCTGCGCGGGGCCGACGTGGTGGTCCATCTGGCCCTGGACCTCGATCTGGAGACGGACGCGGCCGCCCGAACGGCTTACAACGTGCGGGGGACGCAGACCGTCCTGACGGCCGCCGCGGCGGCCGGGGTCCACCGGGTCGTGCTGTGCACGTCCTCCATGGTGTACGGGGCGCTGCCGGACAACGAGCTGCCGCTGTCGGAGGACGCCGAGCTGCGCGCCACGGCCGAGGCCACCGGTGTGGGTGACCTGCTGGAGATCGAGCGGCTCGCGCGCCGCGCGCCCCGGGCGCACCCCGGGCTCAATGTCACCGTCGTGCGCCCCGCGGTGCTGGTCGGAGGCACCGACACCGCGCTGACCAGGTATTTCGAGTCGCCCCGGCTGCTCGTCGTCGCCGGGTCGCGGCCCGCCTGGCAGTTCTGCCATGTCGAGGATCTGTGCGGCGCTCTGGAGTACGCCGTCCTGGAGAAGGTCGAGGGGGAGCTCGCGGTCGGGTGCGAGGGATGGCTGGAGCAGGAGGAGGTCGAGGAGCTCAGCGGGATCCGGCGGATGGAACTGCCGTCGGCGGTCGCGCTGGGCGCGGCGGCCCGGCTGCACCGGATCGGGCTGACCCCCTCGCCTGCCGGGGACCTCGCCTACACGATGTACCCCTGGGTGGTGAGCGGGAGCCGGCTGCACGACGCCGGGTGGCGGCCGCAGTGGACCAACGAGGAAGTGCTCGCAGAACTGCTCGAAGAGGTCTCCGGGAGGCACACGGTTGCCGGACGGCGGCTGGGCCGGAAGGACGCGACCGCGGCGGGGGCCGCGGGGGCGACGGTCGCTCTGCTGGGCGCGGCGGCCGTGGTGCGGCGGGCGCGGAAGGCCCGGCGGCGCATCTGAGGCGGCGACCGCGGACCGACACGGCCCGGTGCCTCCGGGGTCCGGGTCGGGGCGCGCATCCCGCGACAGGGCGGCCACGCCTGTAGGAAAGTTCAGTTCCGGGTTGTCGGACCCGTGCGGCACGATGGACGTATGGCACCTACCCATGATCACCCCGGCGAGCTGGCCGCCGACGAACCCATCAAGCTCCTCTCCATCCGTGAGACCGCGCTCTCGCTCGACGAGGTCTTCCGGGCCGTCGGGGACGACGCGGCCGGAGGGACCGCGCTGTTCGTGGGGACCGTGCGCAACCACGACGGGGGCGCCGACGTCGACCGGCTCGGGTACTCGTGCCACCCCAGTGCCGAGGCCGAGATGCGGCGGATCGCGGAGAAGGTCGTCGCGGAGTATCCCGTGCGGGCGCTGGCCGCCGTGCATCGGGTGGGGGACCTGGTGGTCGGGGACCTCGCCGTCGTCGTCGCCGTCTCGTGTCCGCACCGCGGGGAGGCCTTCGAGGCCTGCCGCAAGCTGATCGACGACCTCAAGCACGAGGTGCCGATCTGGAAGCACCAGACCTTCTCGGACGGTACGGAGGAGTGGGTCGGCGCCTGCTGAGTCTCTCCGTCGGCGCCGGAGGAGATCCCTCGGCCGGCGCCTGGTGAGGTCCCTCGGTCGGCCTCCGGTTGCGTAACCGCACCCCTGGCGTGAGCGTTGTCAGTGCGGATGGTTAGTCTGCTGATCAGTCAGTTCTTGAGGTGGCTCACCGGGGTTGGGAGGTCGGCGTGGGTGCGCTCGTCTGGTTGTTGATTCCCCTGATCGCCGGGATCGCCGCCGGTCTGTGGGGAAGCTGGGCCAACCGGACCCGGAAGATCCGCAGCGACGGACCCGAGCTCGACGGGTACGCGCGCTTCCGCGAGGCCATGGACAGGACCCACTCCGGCACCTGACCAAGAGGTGGGCCTGACGGTCCGCCGACAGGGGCGTCCCGTACTGTCATGGCATGCCACGCCGCACCGCGACGATGCTCGCCTCCACCCTGATGCTGATCGCGCTCCTGTGCGCGGGAGTGTTCATCCCCGTGCCGTACGCGGAGATGTCGCCCGGACCGACGGTGAACACGCTCGGGGACCACGACGGCGAGCCGGTGCTGCAGATCTCGGGGCGCAAGACCTACGCGACCAGCGGGCATCTGAACATGACCACGGTCAGGGTCACCAGCGCCGACTACCGGATGAACCTCGTCGAGGCCGTCTACGGCTGGCTCGCGCACGACAACAAGGTCGTGCCCCACGACACGCTCTACCCGGACGGCAAGACCGAGGAGCAGTCCACCCAGGAGAACGCCGAGGAGTTCAGCCAGTCCCAGGAGAGCGCCAAGGTGGCCGCCCTCAAGGAGCTCGGCATCCCGGTGAAGTCCTGGGTGATCGTCTCCACCGTGGTCAAGGACTCGCCCGCCGAGGGCAAGCTGCACGCCGGGGACGTCATCAAGGCCGTCGACGGTACGACTGTCAAGGAGCCGACCGACGTCGCCAAGCTGGTGACCAGACACAAGCCCGGTCAGGACGTCGTCTTCACCGTCGTGCCCGCCAAGGAGCAGGCCGCCGCGGAGAAGGCGCACACGACGGCGACCAAGACGCAGAAGGTCACGATCACCACGGCCACGTCCGACGACAGCGGTGCGAAGCGGGCCATCGTCGGGATCTCGGCGGGGACCGATCACACCTTCCCGTTCACCGTCGACATCAAGCTCGCCGACGTCGGCGGGCCCAGCGCCGGTCTGATGTTCTCGCTCGGCATCTACGACAAGCTCACCCCGGGCAGCCTCACCGGCGGCAAGTTCGTGGCCGGCACCGGCACGATCGACGACAGCGGCAAGGTCGGGCCGATCGGCGGCATCGAGATGAAGACGGTCGGCGCGCGCAGCAAGGGTGCCCAGTTCTTCCTGACCCCGTCGGAGAACTGCGCGGCCGCCGCCAAGGACACCCCGAGCGGGCTGAGGCTGGTCAAGGTGAACACCATCGCGGACGCCCTCGCCGCGCTGAAGGACATCCGCGGCGGCGACACCGACGCCCTGCCGAAGTGCACGACCAAGGGCTGACGAGCGGGTCCGGTACGACGACGGGGGCGCCCTCGCAACCCAGGGGCGCCCCCGGAGCCGTACCCGAGGAGATCAGTCCTCGAAGGTCGCCGTCAGGGCCTCGGCGAGGCCGGGGACCAGGTCGCCGCCCGTGAGGACCTCCGTCGGGGTGTCCTTGTCGCGCAGCCTGAGGGCCGACTCGCGGGTGCCGTCGCGCAGGACCGCCACCGTCATCCGGACCTCCTGACGGTCCGGGTGCTCGGCGACCCAGCGGGCGAGCTTCTTCTCGTTCAGGCCCTCGGGGACCTGGGCCTCCGCGGACGGCGGCAGCATCAGGCGCTCCACCGTGAGCGCGCAGCCGGCCACCGCGTCGGGCCAGGCGATGGTGCCGAGGAACTCGTCGAGCGGCTTGCCCGCCGGGATCTCGTCCTGCTCGATCGGGGTGAGACCGGTGGACTCCTGTTCGTTTTCCAGCCCGAGCTGGGCCGCGAGAGCGGGTTCCTGGGTCCGCAGCCGAGCGGTGTCGACCAGGGCGAAAAGGCGGGCGGGCTGGTCCCAGCCGAGGCCGGAGGCGTACTCGTCGATCTCGAGTACGGCCCGGGTGAGCGGGCTCGCTGCCATGGGGGTGTTGGACATGGTCACAATCCTGCCTCGTTCATGGCCGGAATCGGGAACCGAGTAAACGGTGAGTAAGTTGCATAGGTGTGGGCCCGCGATCACGGGGGGCCACGGAGGGGCTCACGAACACGCGGGGGCCTGACGAACCGACAGCGACTTCGAGGTGCGCACCTTGGCTTTCCAGATGCCGGACCGCGGCGGAGGCCCGACGGGGCCACGGATCAGAGTGGGCCGCCCGTCCCGGCGTGTCCGGACCCTGCTCATGACACTGGGTGTCCTCGCCGTGCTCGGCATGGCGTTCACCATGTTCGCGGGCTTCTGGACGGACTGGCTCTGGTACCGGTCGGTGCACTACTCGTCCGTCTTCACGACCACGCTGTGGACCAAGATCGGGCTGTTCTTCGTCTTCGGCCTGCTCATGGCCCTCGCCGTCGGCCTCAACATCTGGCTGGCGCACCGGCTGCGGCCGCCGCTGAGCGCCATGTCGATGGAGCAGCAGAGCCTCGACCGCTACCGGATGGGCATCGCGCCGTACAAGAAGTGGCTGCTGCTCGGGATCACCGCCCTGGTGGGCCTGATCGCCGGCGCCTCGGCGTCGAGCCAGTGGCGGACCTGGCTGATGTGGGTCAACGGCGTGCCCTTCCACCAGAAGGACCCGCAGTTCCACCTAGACGTCTCCTTCTACGCGTTCGACCTGCCCTGGTACCGCTTCCTGCTCGGCTTCGGCTTCGCAGCCGCGATCCTCTCCCTGATCGCCGCGGCGCTCACGCACTACCTGTACGGCGGCCTCCGGGTCACCAGCCCGGGTGCCCGGGCCACCGCGGCAGCGACCGGTCATCTCTCGGTGCTGCTCGGCATCTTCGTGGCCCTGAAGGGGGTCGCGTACTGGCTCGACCGGTACGGCCTCGCCGTCAAGTCCAGCGACTTCAAGGCGACCGACAACTGGACGGGCCTCAGGTACGTCGACGCGAACGCGTACCTGCCCGCGAAGACCATCCTGTTCTGCATCGCCGTCATCTGCGCGCTGCTGTTCTTCGCCACCCTGTGGCGTCGCACCTGGCAGCTGCCCGTGATCGGCTTCGGTCTGATGGTGCTCTCGGCGATCCTGATCGGCGGGCTCTACCCGGCGATCGTGCAGAAGTTCCAGGTCCAGCCGAACGAGCAGGCCAAGGAAGCCCCGTACGTCCAGAAGAACCTCAAGGCGACCCGCGAGGCCTACGGCATCGACGACACCAAGGTCAGCGACTACTCGGGCACCAGCAAGACCACGGACAAGACCAAGCTGCGCGACGACGTCGACTCCACGGCGAGCATCCGCATCCTGGACCCGAACGTGGTCTCGCCGACGTTCCAGCAGCTCCAGCAGATCAGGAACTACTACGGGTTCCCGACCAACCTGGACGTCGACCGCTACACCAACGACGGCAAGGTCCAGGACACGGTCATCGGTCTGCGCGAGCTGAACCTCGCCGGCATCCCGAAGAACAACTGGATCAACGACCACTTCCGCTACACCCACGGCTACGGCGTCGTCGCCGCCAAGGGCACCGACGCGGACGCCAACGGCCAGCCGGTCTTCACCGAGTCCGACCTGCCCTCCACCGGTGATCTCGGGGAGTACAAGCAGCAGATCTACTACGGCGAGAAGACGACCACGTACTCGATCGTCGGCGGTCCCCAGAAGGAGATCGACTACTCCGACGACAGCGGTGAGAAGACCACCAGCTACAAGGGCAAGAGCGGCGTCAACCTCGACAACCCGATCAACCGGGCGGCGTACGCGGTGGCGTTCAGCGAGCCGCAGATCCTCTACTCCGGGGCGATCGGCAAGGGGTCGCGGATCCTGTACAACCGCACGCCCAAGGAGCGCGTGGAGGCGGTGGCGCCCTGGCTGACCATCGACGGCGACGCCTATCCCGCGGTGGTGGACGGCCGTATCCAGTGGATCGTCGACGCGTACACGACGACCAACGGATACCCGTACGCCTCCCGTACGACCCTCGGGGACACCACGGCCGACTCGTTGACCGCGAGCAACAACTCGCGTGCGGTGGTGGCCCAGCAGAACCAGGTCAACTACATCCGCAACTCGGTGAAGGCGACCGTGGACGCCTACACCGGCCAGGTCAAGCTCTACCAGTGGGACACCGAGGACCCCGTCCTGAAGACCTGGATGAAGGCCTTCCCGCACACGGTCGAGCCGAGGACCGCCATCTCGAAGTCCCTGATGGACCACCTGCGTTACCCGCAGGACCTGTTCAAGGTCCAGCGCGAGCTGCTGACCCGGTACCACGTCACCAACGCGCAGACCTTCCTCACCGGCAGCGAGGTGTGGCAGGTGCCCAACGACCCGACGAACCAGTCGGGCAACGCGGTGCCGCCGTACTACCTGAGCATGAAGATGCCGGACCAGTCGGCACAGACGTTCTCGCTGACGACGACGTTCACACCGAACGGGCGTGACAACCTCAGCGCGTTCATGTCGGTCGACGCCGAGGCGGGCTCCAGCGACTACGGCAAGATCAGAATCCTGAAACTGCCGACCAGTACGACGGTCGACGGACCCAAACAGGTGCAGAGCCAGTTCAACTCCGAACAGGACATCGCCGAGTCGATCAAGCTGCTCAAGGGCGGCGACTCCGACATCGAGTACGGCAACCTGCTGACGGTGCCCCTCGACGGAGGACTGCTGTACGTGGAGCCGGTCTACGTACGCGGTGGTGGACTCAAGTACCCCCTCCTGCGCAAGGTGTTGGTGAGCTACGGCGACAAGACCGCGTTCGAGGACACGCTCGACCAGGCCCTCAACAAGGTCTTCGGAGCGGAGAGTTCGACCACCCCGCCACCGGACACGGGGACGACGACCCCGCCGCCGACGTCGGGCAACCCGACGGTCCAGCAGGCCCTCGACGATGCCCAGAAGGCCTTCGACGCCGGCCAGGCGGCCCTGAAGAAGGGGGACTGGAAGGCGTACGGCGAGGCCCAGAAGGACCTGGAGGCCGCGCTCAAGCGGGCCGAAGAGGCACAGTCCAAGGCCGGCAAGACCAGTGGTGGCAGCGGCAACAAGGGCACTGCCACCCCGAGTCCGAGCACCAGCCCCAGCAGTAGTCCCAGCAGTAGTCCGAGTCCCAGCGGGAGTTCGGGCAGCGGCTGATCAAATGCCCCTCCCGCGTCGTGATACGGTTGCTGCACAACGACGCGGGGTGGAGCAGCTCGGTAGCTCGCTGGGCTCATAACCCAGAGGTCGCAGGTTCAAATCCTGTCCCCGCTACTGAAGTCGAAGGCCCGGATCCAACCAAGGATCCGGGCCTTCGTGATGTGCGAACGCATGTGCCGACGTGGGGGATGCCCGTGCCGCCGTGGACCGTGGGGGGAACTGTGTTTGACTTGTCTCTCTGTGGGCATGTCGACAAAACGCTGAAGTGACCTCACTGGCTGCGGTATACCAGGTGTACCCAGGTTGCAGGTGGTGCGACGATGGACGTTATGGGGGACAAGGCAACTCTGTTCGAGACAGGGCGATTTGTGCAGCCTTCCGCCGGGCCGGACGAGGCCGAGGCAGGGGAGGCTGCCGAGCAGGCTGCCGAGGAACTGCGTCACCGGCTCGCCGCGGAGGCCGGCGACGTCGAGGCGATGAGTGTCCTCGGGGCCCTGCTGCTGCGCCGTGGCGACCTCGACGGAGCCGAACCCCAGCTGCGTGCCGCCACCGCGGCCGGTGACCGTGCCGCCGCCAACAACCTGGGAGTCCTGCTCCATCAGCGCGGATACCCCGACGAGGCCGCCGGATGGTGGCGGATCGCCGCCGTCGCCGGGTCGGCCGCGGCCGCGCACGCGCTCGGGCGGCACCACCGCGAGCGCGGGGACGAGCCGGCCGCCGAGTACTGGCTGCGCCAGTCCGCCGAACAGGGACACGCGCTCGGCGCGTACGCGCTCGCCGATCTGCTGGAGCACCGCGGGGACGCCGGGGCCGAGGAGTGGATGCGGGCCGCGGCCGAGCGGGGGCACCGGGAGGCGGCGTACCGGCTGGCCCGTGCGCTCGATCGCAAGGTGGCCGGTCTGGAGGAGGGCGGGTCCGACAACGGTGTCGAACTGCTGGGCCGGGCCGAGCAGTTCTACCGGCAGGCAGCCGCGCGCGGGCATCGGCGGGCCGCGCTGCACCTCGGGGCGATCCTGGAGAAGCGCGGTGAGCTCAAGGAGGCCGGGCGCTGGTATCTGACCTCCGCCAAGGACGGCGAGGCGCGCGCCGCCTGCGCGCTGGGGTTCCTGCTGCGGGACGCCGGCGACACCGAGAGCGCCGCCGTGTGGTGGCTGCGCGCCGCCCAGGACGGGGACGGGAACGCCGCCAACGCGCTGGGCGCCCTGCACGCCGAGCGCGGTGAGACACAGACCGCCGAGCGGTGGTACCGGGCGGCGATGGACGCCGGGGACGACAACGGTGCGTACAACCTCGGGCTGCTCTGCGCGGAGCAGGGGCGGACCGCGCAGGCCGAGCAGTGGTACCGGCGTGCCGCGTACGCGGGGCACCGGGAGGCGGCCAACGCGCTCGCCATCCTGCTGCTGCAGGGCGGGGACGCGACCGGGGCCGAGCCGTGGTTCTCCAAGGCCGCGGAGGCCGGGAGCGTGGACGCCGCCTTCAACCTGGGGATTCTCTTCGCGGGGCGGGGCGAGGACGAGGTCGCGCTGCGGTGGTACGGGCGTGCCGCCGCCGCCGGACACAGCGAGGCGGCGCTGCAGGTCGGTATGGCCCGGCTGCGCGACGGCGACGAGCAGGCCGCCGAGCGGCATCTGCGCTGTGCCGCGGGGGGCGGCAGCGCGGAGGCGGCGTACCGGCTGGCGACCGTGCTCGACGCACGGCGGCCGCCGGAGCCCGCGCATGAGCTGGGTGAGGTGCTGCACGAGAAGACCGAGTGCGAGGAGTGGTACGAGCGGGCGGCGACGCAGGGGCACCGGCGGGCGCAGGTCCGGGTCGGGATGATGGCGGCGGCGCGCGGGGACGTGGTCGAGGCGGCCCGGTGGTACCGGGTGGCGGCCGAGGCCGGGTCCCGTAACGGCGCCTTCAACCTGGGGCTGCTGCTGGCCCGGGAGGGCAGCGAGCCGGAGGCCGCCGTGTGGTGGACTCGGGCGGCCGACGCCGGGCACGGGCGGGCGGCGCTGCGGCTGGCCCTGGTCTACACGCGGCAGGGGGCTCTCGCGGAGGGACAGCGGTGGGCGGACAGGGCGGTTTCCCTGGGCCCGGCGGAGGTTTCGGAGCGCGCGGCCCGGTTGCGCGACGCGCTGCGCGAGGAGCTGTCCGCCTGAGCGTGAGCGGGGGTTCGAAAAGCGATTTGCTTCCTGTCGCGCCCTTGACGTAACGTTGCGTTCATCGACGCGGGGTGGAGCAGCTCGGTAGCTCGCTGGGCTCATAACCCAGAGGTCGCAGGTTCAAATCCTGTCCCCGCTACTGAAGGCCGAGGGCCGGAATCCAGAAATGGGTTCCGGCCCTCGGTGTTGTGCCCGGTAGATCCGGCCCTCGATACCGTGTGCCGGGGCGCAGCATGTCTGTAGACGGCGCGAAGCCCCGGCGCCCGTGGGGGCCGGGGCTCTCGCGATGGGTGTTACGACGTTACCGCCGTTACGCTGCCGCGCAGTTCGGGCAGACGCCTCGGTAGGTGACCTCGACGTCCGAGACGGAGAAGCCGAAGCGTTCCGAGTCGGGGAGGTCGGCGAGCGGGTTGCCGGTCGGGTGGACGTCCTTGATGGCGCCGCACTGGGCGCAGACCAGGTGGTGGTGGGGTGTGTGGGCGTTCGGGTCGTAGCGCTTGGCCCGCTTGTCCGTGGCGACCTCGAGCACCTCGCCGAGGGAGACCAGTTCGCCCAGCGTGTTGTAGACGGTCGCCCGGGAGATCTCGGGCAGCTTGGCGACGGCCCGGGCGTGGACCTCGTCAGCCGTCAGATGGACGTGCTCGCCGTCGAGAACCTCGGCCACGACGCGCCGCTGCGCGGTCATCCGCCATCCGCGTCCGCGCAGCCGTTCCAGAAGGTCGCTCATACGGTCCAGCCTAACAGAAGGGGACCAGGTCGCGAACGGGTTTGACTTTAGACTGCGTCTAATGCGAGCCCTTGCCCGGGTCGGTGGGCGCCTTCTCTCCTTGTTCCGGTGAGTGTCTTCTAGTGGGAGAGGGCCACCTGCTGACGGGCCGGGGCCCAGCAGCGGATGATGTCGCGGACCGAGACGATGCCCACGGTCTCGCCGTGGTCGAGGACGATCAGATGGCGGAAGCCGCCGTGGGCCATGGCGCGGGCCGCCTCCTCCAGGGTCCAGGACGGGGCGGCGAAGACGACGTCGTTGGTGGTGTGGGCGTGCGCGCGCTCGGTGTCCGGGCTCTGACCGAGGCCGATCGAGTTGAGTACGTCGCGTTCGGTGAGGATGCCGATACCGCCGGCGTCGGGGTCCAGGACCACGGCCGCGCCCACCCGGCGGGCGGACATCAGCGCGGCTGCCTGGCGGAGGGTGTGGGCGGGGCCGATGGTGAGGACCACGGTGCTCATGGCGTCGCGGACGAGCATGGGTTCGAGCCACCTCCTAGGGGAATCCGGAGCGATAGTTCATGGATTCACAAATTCACAAGTGGGGCGACTCTCAGAGTGACAGGTAAAGCGGGGGTCAACAAGGGGGTGCGCGCAGCCAATTGAGGGCGTGCGCGCTCATCTGTGTCTTCTCTGCGCGCTCAGTAGCGCTGGTTCACATACCCCAGCAACTCGTCGTGCAGCAGGCCGTTCGACGCCGCCGCGTTGCCGCTGTGGGGGCCCGGGCGGCCGTCGAGGCCGGTGAAGGTGCCGCCCGCCTCGGTGACGATGATCGCGTTGGCGGCCATGTCCCAGAGCGAGAGCTCCGGCTCGGCGCAGAGGTCGACCGCGCCCTCGGCGACCATCATGTACGGCCAGAAGTCGCCGTACGCGCGCGTGCGCCACACCTCGCGGGTGAGGTCCAGGAAGCCGTTCAGCCGGCCCTGCTCCTCCCAGCCGGAGAGGGAGGAGTACGCGAAGGAGGCGTCCGAGAGTCTGCCGACCTGTGAGACCCGCAGCCGGGAGGCGGAGGTGAGGCTGCGGCCGGTGAAGGCGCCGTGGTCCTTGGCGGCCCACCAGCGGCGGCCCAGCGCGGGCGCGGAGACCACGCCGACGACGGGCTGGTAGCCGCCCTCGGCCGCCTCCATCAGGGAGATCAGGGTGGCCCAGACCGGGACGCCCCGTACGTAGTTCTTGGTGCCGTCGATCGGGTCGATCACCCAGCGGCGGGGGCCCGTGCCCTCGATGCCGTACTCCTCGCCGAGGATCGCGTCACGGGGGCGGGAGCGGTGGAGGTGGCCGCGGATGAGTTCCTCCGCCGCCTTGTCCGCCTCGCTGACCGGCGTCATGTCCGGCTTGGTCTCGACCTTGAGGTCCAGCGCCTTGAAGCGCGCCATGGTCGTCGCGTCGGCCGCGTCCGCGAGAACGTGGGCGAAACGGAGGTCGTCGAGGTAGTCCGGCATGGAACGAACGCTATCCGCCATGGTCGGGGCGTTGCTAGCGGGCCTTGCTCACGGTTTGGCAGCAGCTTGACGGCACACGGTGACCGAAGGGCGCCGTCGCGCGCGCCCGCGAACCCTTGACAGTGCCCCTGTGCGCGTCAAATCTGGGCGCAGAGCCGCTCGCCCCAGGGAGGCGATGATGCCTGCAGCGCGGGAATCCCTACTGGACGCCGCGTACACGGCGCTGGCGCGCCGGCCGTGGTCCGCCGTACGGATGGTGGACGTCGCCGCGGCGGCCGGAGTGTCCCGGCAGACCCTCTACAACGAGTTCGGCAGCAAGGAGGGGCTCGCCCGGGCGCTGGTCAGAAGGGAGGCCGACGGCTATCTCGCGGGGGTGGAGCGTGCGCTCGCCACCCACAGCGACGCCCGCGAGCGGCTGACCGCGACCGCCGAGTGGACGGCGTCGGCCGCCCGGGAGAACGCGCTCGTACGGGCCATGCTCACCGGGTGCTGGAGCGAGCGCCTGCCCTCGCCGACGCTCTCCGCCGTCCCGTCCTCCTCCGCCGTACCGGCCCAGCGCCGCGCCGACGGCCCGCTGCCCTCGCCCGGTGACTTCGTGGCGCTGGTCCGGGACCGGGCGGTGGCCGTGCTGTCGGGACCCGCGGCGCACAAGGCGGACACGGCCGATCTGGCCCGCTCCTGCGAGCTGGTGGTGCGGCTGGCGCTGTCCTGCGTGGCCGCGCCGCCGGGAGAGGGCGGCGTCGGAGAACTGGTCCGCACGGCCCTGCCCCGCCAGACGGTGTGAGCGCCCGCTGCCGTCACAACCCACCGGGACGGAACACCCGGGACCCTAGTGCGCCGAGCCCGAGAGTTGCAGGCCGATGACTCCGATGATCACGAAGCTGATCGAGACGATCTTCAGGGTGGAGACCAGGTCACCCAGGAAGATCATGCCGTAGATGGCGGTGCCGGCCGCGCCGATACCGGTCCAGACGGCATAGGCGGGGCCGACGTCGAGTTTCTTCAGGGAGAGGGTGAGGAGACCGAAGCTGCCCAGGGCGAAGACGCAGAACGCGATCGTCGGCCACAGTCGGGTGAAGCCGTGGGAGAGCTTGAGGCACACGGCGAAACCCGTTTCGAGCATCCCGGCCACCACCACCAGCAGCCACGCCATGTGCTGTCCTCCCGTATGTCCGGCTCGGTGCGATTATGCACTTACCTGACTCGGGTACCGCCAAACAACGCCGTGGTCAGTAGCCCCTGACGTCCGCTCAGTCGCCTTCCCTGCGCTCCCGCGTCGCCAGCAGCCGGCGCAGCGAGTAGAGCCGGGCGGGGTCCGCGTGGCCCTCGGCCACCCACTCGTCCAGCGCGCAGTCCGGCTCGTCGTGACTGCACGCGCGCGGGCAGCCCTCCGTGCCGGGCACCAGGTCCGGGAAGGCGTGGATGACCCGGGACGGGTCGATGTGCGCGAGGCCGAAGGAGCGGACACCAGGGGTGTCGATCACCCAGCCGTCCTCGCCGTCGAGGGGGAGGGCGAGGGCGGAGGTGGTGGTGTGCCGGCCGCGGCCGGTCACCGCGTTGACATGGCCGGTGAGCCGGCGGCGGTCCTCGGGGACGAGCGCGTTGACGAGGGTCGTCTTGCCCACGCCCGAGTGGCCCACGAACGCCGTGATCTTGCCGTCCAGTTCCGCCCGTACGCGGTCCGCCGCGTCGCCGTTCTCCAGCTCCTCGCGGCTCGTGACCACGTACGGGATGTCCAGGTCGCCGTAGAGCTCCAGAAGCTTGTCGGGTGGGGCCAGGTCGGACTTGGTCAGGACGAGCAGGGGGGTCAGACCGCCGTCGTAGGCCGCCACCAGGCAGCGGTCGATCAGACGGGGGCGGGGCTCCGGGTCGGCCAGGGCCGTGACGACGGCCAACTGGTCGGCGTTGGCCACCACCACCCGCTCGTACGGGTCGTCGTCGTCCGCCGTGCGGCGCAGCAGCGAACTGCGCTCCTCGATGCGGACGATGCGGGCCAGGGTGTCCTTCTTGCCGGACAGATCGCCGACGAGCGCCACCCGGTCGCCGACCACCGCCGCCTTGCGGCCCAGCTCGCGGGCCTTCATCGCCAGCACCGTCCGGTCCTCGACCAGACAGGTCAGCCGGCCGCGGTCGACGGTGAGGACCATGCCCTCGGCCGCGTCCTCGTGCGCGGGACGGATGTTCGTACGGGGTCGGGTGCCCTTGCGGTTCGGGCGGCTGCGGATGTCGTCCTCGTCGGTGTGCTTGCCGTAGCGGCGCATCTCCTACGCCCCTAAGCCCCGTCGCTCCCGAGCATCCCGGTCCACAGGTCGGGGAAGTCCGGCAGGGTCTTCGCCGTGGTCGCCACGTTCTCGATCTGTACGCCCTCCACCGCCAGGCCGATGATCGCGCCGGCCGTCGCCATGCGGTGGTCCTCGTAGGTGTGGAAGATCCCGCCGTGCAGCCGGCGCGGGCGGATGTGCAGGCCGTCGGCGGTCTCGGTGACATCACCGCCGAGCTCGTTGATCTCCTTGGTGAGCGCGGCCAGCCGGTCCGTCTCGTGCAGGCGGAGATGGGCTACGCCGCGGAGCGTGGAGGGGGAGTCGGCCAGGGCGGCCACCGCGGCGATACCGGGGGTCAGCTCGCCGACCTCGCCCAGGTCCACGTCGATTCCATGGACGGCACCCGAACCGGTGAACTCCAGGCCGTACTCGGTGAGTTCGCAGGAACCGCCCATTTCGGTGAAGATCTCCCGCAACCTGTCGCCGGGCTGGGTGGTGCGGGCGGGCCAGTCGGGGACGACCACCTTGCCGCCGGTCACCAGGGCGGCGGCGAGGAACGGCTGGGCGTTCGACAGGTCCGGCTCGATGGTCAGGTCCCGGCCCAGCAGCGCGCCCGGCGTCACCCGCCACACGTTCGGCTCACCGCCCGACTCCGGCGTGTCCACCTGGGCGCCGACCGCGCGCAGCATGTCGACGGTCATACGGATGTGCGGGAGCGAGGGCAGGGAGCCGCCCACATGGCGGACCTCCACGCCCTGGTTGAAGCGGGGGCCGGAGAGGAGGAGGGCGCTCACGAACTGGGACGACGAGGAGGCGTCGACCTCCACCGGGCCGCCGTCCAGCGCTCCGCCGCCGAACACGGTCAGCGGCAGCGCGCCCCGGCCGTCGTCGTCGATACGGGCGCCGAGGACGCGGAGGGCGTCGATGACGCCGTGCAGGGGGCGCTCGTAGGAGCGGGGGTCGCCGTCGAAGCGGATCTCGCCGTCGGCGAGGGCGGCGACGGGGGGCAGGAAACGCATCACCGTGCCGGCGTTGCCGACGTCCACCGTGGCCGGGCCGTGCAGGCCGGTGGGGAGGACGCGCCAGGTCTCGCCGGTGCCGTCGGGGCCGATCCCCTCCTCGATGTCGACGCCCATCGCGCGCAGGGCGCCCAGCATCAGCAGGGTGTCGCGGGAACGCAGGGGGCGGCGCAGCCAGCCGGGCTCGCTGGCCAGCGCGGCCAGGACCAGGGCGCGGTTGGTGACCGACTTGGACCCCGGGACGTGGACCGTCGCGTCGACGGCTCCGCTCGCGGTGGGGGCGGGCCAGAGGGCGGGGTTCGTGGCGGGGTTTTGGGCCATGGGTTCACTTTATAAGGGGGGTGGGCACATCGTTTTGAAGGTGCGGCGCGGTGAGGGCTGCTCGCGCCCCGCGGCGGAGCCGCTCCTGTACAGTCCCGCGCCCCTGGGAAGCCGCCACGAGGGCGCTTCACTGCTCCAGCAGCCAGCGCCCTCCGCCGATGAGTGAACACAGGCTCACCGCGTGGAACAGGAACAGCCACAACCCCGCCGGTACATGCGTCAGGCGCGACAGCTGGTCCGCGTCCGAGTCGCCCGCCCCTCCCCGCATCCGCTTCGCCTGGAGCTCGAAGGCCGGCCGTACGCCTCCCACCAGCAGGAACCACACCACCGCGTAGGCGAACGCCGCCTGTACCTGGGGGCCCGCCAGCCAGGAGACCAGGAGGAAGGCGCCGCCGGTGACGATCACCGTCACGGCGCCGTACGCGTTGCGGATCATCACCAGCATCGCCACCAGCAGGGCGGTGGCCAGCCAGAGCAGGAGGGTGATGTGGCCGACGGCCAGAAGGGCGGCGCCGCCCAGGCCGAGGAGCGGGGGAGCCGTGTAGCCGGCGGCCGCGGTGAGGATCATGCCGATCCCGTGCGGCTTGCCCCGGCTGACCGTGAGGCCGCTGGTGTCGGAGTGCAGGCGTATCCCGGTGAGGGTGCGGCCGGTCAGGAGCGCCACCAGGCCGTGGCCGCCTTCGTGGGCGATGGTGATGGCGTTGCGGGAGACGCGCCAGACGCCGTGCGGCACGGTCACCGCGAGCGCGGCGACCAGGGTCGCGATCACCACCCACAGATCCGGGTCGGGCTGGGTGCCGAAGACACGGTCCCACAGGGAGACGAGCGAGGCGGATGCGGTGCTGTCCATTGTCGGCGGTGGCTCCCATGGGGCTCGGCGGATCTGGCAGTGTGGCACGTATGTGCGGACGGTATGCAGCTAGTCGTAGGCCCGAGGATCTCGCAGGAATCTTTGAGATTGAGAGTTGGGAACCCGAGGAGGTTCTCGCGCCCGACTACAACGTGGCCCCGACCAAGGAGGTCTACGCCGTCCTCGACCGCCCTGTGAAGGACGCGGACAGCCCACGGCCGGTTCGGCAGCTGCGCAAGCTGAAGTGGGGACTGGTGCCGAGCTGGTCGAAGACCCCCGAGGGCGGGGCGCGGATGATCAACGCCCGGGCCGAGACCGTCCACGAGAAGCCCTCCTACAAGCGGGCCTTCTCCTCGCGCCGCTGCATCATCCCGGCCGACGGGTACTACGAGTGGGTGACCGGCAAGGACGAGCGGGATCTGGAGGTCGAGGGCAGGAAGAAGCGGCCGCGCAAGCAGCCGTACTTCGTGCTGCCCGCCGACGGGTCGGTGTTCGCGATGGCCGGCCTGTACGAGTTCTGGCGGGACAGGACCCTGCCGGACGACCATCCGCAGGCCTGGTGGGTGACGTGTTCGGTCATCACCACGGAGGCCGAGACCGGCCCGCTGGCCGTGGCGCCCGCCGAGGGGCCGTACTCGCTCTCCGAGATCCACCCGCGCATGCCCCTGATGCTCACCCCGGACCGCTGGGACACCTGGCTCGACCCGTCCCGCACCGACCTGGACGACCTGCGGTCGCTCCTCGCGCCCCCGCCGCCCGGACTGATGCGCGCGTACCCGGTCTCCACGGCGGTCAGCAACGTCCGCAACAACGGACCGGAGCTGCTGAAGGAGCTGGAGGGGCCGGAAGAGGGCACACTCTTCTGACATGACGGCCGAGATCATCGCCACGGACGCGGGGGACGCCCGCATCACCTGGCACCCCGCGAAGGAGCCCCGGCTGGTACTGGCGGTGAGCCATGGGGCCGGGGGCGGTGTCGAAGCCCGTGACCTGCGGGCACTCGCCGCCGTCCTGCCGGCGCACGGTGTGACCGTCGCCCTGGTGGAGCAGCCCTGGCGGGTGGCCGGCAAGAAGCTGGCGCCCGCCCCGAAGACGCTGGACGTGGGGTGGCGGGGAATCTGGCCCGCCGTGAGCGGGTCGGGGCTCCCCGTCGTCTCCGGGGGCCGCAGCGCAGGCGCCCGCGTGGCCTGTCGTACGGCCGTCGAGCTGGGTGCCCATGCCGTGCTCGCCCTCAGCTTCCCGCTCCACCCGCCGGGCAGGCCGGAGCGGTCGCGGGCCGGGGAACTGCTCGGATCCGGGGTGCCCACGCTCGTCGTACAGGGCGGGAACGACCCGTTCGGGAAGCCGGAGGAGTTCCCCGACGGGGACTTCCGGCTGGTCGAGGTTCCGTACGGCGATCATGGCTTCGCCGTGCCCAAACGGGCCGACATCACTCAGGAACAAGCCGTGGCGATCATCACGGACGCGGTGGTGGAGTGGACCGGGTCACTCGGGTAATGGGCCGGGAATGTTGCGGAGCGGACCTCTGTTGAGGCGGACAGAAGTGCTGAACGACCAGCGCCGATCGTCGTAGGAGAGGAAGTCCGCCGCATGGGTTCGACCATCTGCCCGAGCCGCAGCAGCCGCACTGACCTGGACTGGACGGTGCTGACTGCGGCCAAGACCACCCCGATTCGAGGGGCGGCGGGGACGGGTCGTCGTCTATCCTCCAATTCCGGTGGTACCGGTTTCGGTGCTGCCCGGAATCTTGAGGAGGTGGGTCCGGTCGCTGGGATCGACGCAGGGGCCGACAACGGCCAGGCGGAGCTGCCCGAGGGCCAGGGCGTCGGCGCGGAGTCGACCGCGGAGCGCAGCGCGCGCTTCGAGCGGGACGCGCTCGAATTCCTCGACCAGATGTACTCGGCCGCGCTGCGTATGACGCGCAACCCGGCCGACGCGGAGGACCTGGTGCAGGAGACGTACGCCAAGGCGTACGCGTCCTTCCACCAGTTCCGTGAAGGCACCAACCTCAAGGCGTGGCTGTACCGGATCCTCACGAACACCTTCATCAACTCCTACCGCAAGAAGCAGCGTGAGCCGCAGCGGTCGGCGGCGGAGGAGATCGAGGACTGGCAGCTCGCCCGTGCCGAGTCGCACATGTCGACCGGTCTGCGCTCCGCCGAGTCGCAGGCGCTCGACCACCTGCCCGACTCGGACGTGAAGGAAGCGCTCCAGGCGATCCCCGAGGAGTTCCGCATCGCCGTGTATCTCGCGGACGTCGAGGGCTTTGCCTACAAGGAGATCGCGGACATCATGGGGACACCCATCGGTACGGTGATGTCCCGGCTGCACCGGGGCCGCCGCCAACTGCGCGGCATGCTCGAGGACTACGCGCGTGAGCGCGGCCTGGTCCCGGCCGGCGCCGGAGAGTCGGACGAAGCGAAAGGCTCGGGCTCATGAGCTGCGGAGAGCCGCACGAGACGGACTGCAGTGAAGTCCTGGACCATCTCTACGAGTTCCTCGACAGTGAGATGCCGGACGTCGACCGCGACAAGTTCAAGCAGCACTTCACGGAGTGCTCGCCGTGCCTGGAGAAGTACGGCCTTGAGCAGGCCGTGAAGAAGCTGGTCAAGCGGTGCTGCGGGCATGACGACGTGCCGAGCGACCTGCGCGCCAAGGTCCTGGGGCGGCTGGACCTGATCCGCTCCGGACAGACCGTGCCCGAGCACGACATCACCGCGGCCCCCGCGGCCCCGCAGGAGTCCTGACCGGCGCAGGACCCCGTGCGGGTGACCGCAGCGGACGTCGGGGGCTCCGGGCCCGGAGCCCCGTCTTCGGAGCACCGTTTCCGGAGCTCTGTGTTCAGACAGCTCTGTGTTCGGACAGCCCTGTGTTCAGACTTCCAGGCCGGACTCGATCCGCTTCAGTCCGTGCCTGGCCAGGGCGAGGTTGCCGCGGGAGCGGTCCAGCGCGAGGTAGAGGAAGAGACTTCCCGTGCTGCCGGCCAGAGGCCGGATCAGGTGGTACTGCCGGCCGAGGGTGATCAGGATGTCCTCGATGGTGTCGTCCATGTGCAGCGACGCGAGCGTGCGCATCTTGGAGCGGACGACCTCGGTGTTCCCGGCCGCCGCGAGCTCGAGGTCGAGGTTCTGCCCGCCGCCGAGCGTGCCGAGCGACATTCCGCTCTCGTAGTCGACGAGGGCGACGCCGAGCGCGCCTTCGATGGACATGGCTTCCTTGAGCGCGGTCTCGATGTTCATGTTGTTGCCCCAATTCCCCAGTGCTGCTGACCGGTCGATGTCCGGCCATCTACGATCGAACTTGAGTGACTCACTGGTCGCAGTACGTCAACTTTTGTGGGTGTTGTGAAAGTTGACGTTCAAAGTACTGTGGGTCGTGGAACTTTGGTGGGGGAATGGGGGAAATGGTGATGGCGCTTCAGGCGTCCCTGGACCGGCTTCTCGATTCCCCCGGGGTCACCGGTGTCGCGCTCGTCGACGCCGTCACCGGCCTGACCTACGGCGCCGCGGGCGACCTCGCCGAGGCGGGCGACGGTCCCGAGGCGTCACAGCTCGCCGCCCTCATCGCCGAACGGCTCGGCGCGGCGGGAGCCGAGGGGGAGTTGGAGAGCGTGGTCACCACCAGTACGACCCGTCTCCAGGTGCTGTTCGCCGTGCCCCGCCCGGCCGGTGACCCGCTGCTGCTGACCGCCGGACTCGACCGTGACCGCGCCAACATGGCGCTGGCGCTGCGGAGTCTGGGCGACCGGGCCCGCGAGGTGCTGGCGTGACGGCGCCCACGGCCCGCAATCTGCCGGCGCTGCTGCAACTGCTGCGGGACGACGGCTTCACCGGGACGGTACGGGTCTCGGGGCAGCCCGGCGGCACCATCCATCTGCGTGACGGACTGATCGGCGCGATCGAGACGCCGGGCGCGCCGCCCCTCACCTCGACGCTGCTCGCCTCGGGCCGGATCGGTGACGAGGAGTGGCTGGCCGCCTGCGCCGAACAGCCCGACGCGGACCGGCTCGGCGGGCATCTGGTGGCCGCGGGACTGATCGGCGCCGCCGAACTGGAGGTCGTCGCCACGGCGGCCGTCTTCGACGGCGCCTTCGCCATGGCCCTGAGCCCCCCGGGCGACCGGGAGTTGGGCGAGCCCGAACCCGCGCTGGTCGCCGAGCCGGGCGTGGAGCCGCGGCGGCTGACCGAGGAGACCTCGCGCCGTATGTCGCTGCTGTCGCGGCTGTGGGGGCCGCCGGGCGAACTGACTCGTGTCCGTCCGGTGATTGTCCCCCCTTCGGGCGGGGCCCGGACCGGCGGATGGCTCACACCGGGGCAGCGGGGCGTCCTCGACAGCGTCAACGGCCGCCGTACACCCCGCGACATCGCCTTCGCACGAGGGCGTGGACTGTACGCGGTGCTGCTGGACCTCGTCCGGCTGGAAGCCCTCGGCCTGGTGAGCTGGGAGCGGCGGGCCGCGTCCGGCACCCGGCCCAGCACCGCGCCCCGTGTCCCGACGACCGACGCGTCCGCCGCCGCGCCGCCGCCGAGAACCGCGGCGCTGCCCAGACGCAGACCCGGCGGCGGGCTTCCCGGACACGATCCGGGACGGAAGGGGAGGGGCGGCTAGTGAGCCCGAAGGACGGACGGGGGAACACGTCCGGGAAGAGACGCGGAACACCGGAACAGCGGGGCGAGGAACCGGGACCGAGAAGCAGGACACCGGAACCGAGAAGCCCGGCGCCGGAGCCTCGGACTCCGGGACCGAGAAGCCCGGCGCCGGAGCCTGGGACACCGGAACCGAGAAGCCCGGCCCCGGAGCCTGGGACTCCGGGACCGAGAAGCAAAGCCCCACGGCAGCGACGCAAGGCGCCGGTGAAGCGACGCAAGGCGCCGGAGCGGACACCGCGACCTCAAGAAGCGGCCACCACACCGGACTTGGCCCCGGATCTCACGCCAGACCTCCCACCCGACGTCCCACCAGACTCCGTACCAGACCCCGCATCAGCCCCTGCCTCAGACTCCGCGCCGGACACCGACCCCGGTCGCCCGGCCGCCTTACCGGGGGAACCCCTCCCCGCACGACCGCCCCTGCCCCGACGGGACACGGTGTCGGCCGCGGCGGCACCGCCGCCCGGACTCCTGTCGATGCTGTCGGCCGAAGATCTCGCCGCCGAACAGCCCTCGATCGAAACACTGCAGCGCGTCGGCCGACTGCTGCGGGCTCTCCCGGAACCCGACTGACGCCGCCGCCGGCCCGGAACAAGGAGCGCATCGCATGACCGAGAACCCCTCACCCGATTCCCTGACCGGGATTCTGACCTCGCTGCGAGAACGGGTGATGGGGGTCAGCGAGAGCGTCCTGTCCACCGTGGACGGCCTGCTGGTCGAGGCGGACGCCGACACCGTGCACCCGGAGTCCGTGGCCGCTCTCGCCGCGGCGACTCTCGGGGTGGCACGCCGTATGGCCGACACCGCCCGGACCGGCGCGCTGCGCGAGGTCGTCGTCCGCTGCGGCTCGGGGCATGTCGTCGTGATGGCCGTGGGCGAGCGCGCCCTGCTCACCGTGACCGGCGACGACGGCCTCGACCTCGCCGCGTTCCAGCGCGAGTCGCCGGGCACCGTGGAGGCGCTGAAGAAGGTGCTCGCCGCCGACGTGGCCCACTGAGCCGCACGGGATCGCCCGCCCGCGCATCACTCGAACGTGCTAATCCGCGGTTCATCAGCCCGCAGACCCGCCCGCCCCGCTCTAGGCTCGTCGGCCGGAGGAGGGTCGGCCGGGGAGGGCTGTGATGGAGGCGGTTCCGGCACGGGCGCGTGTGTACGTCGCCTGTGCGGTCCTCTGCGCCCTGCTCTGTGTGCTGCCCCTGCCGAGGACACCCACGCCCTGGTGGGCGGTGCTGCTGCTCGCGGTCGTCTACGCGGCCTGCGAACAGGCCGCCGCGCACTGGCGCTTCGCCGGAACGTTCTACCCCGTCCTCCTCGCCGGCGCCTTCCTGCTGCCCCCGTCCGCCGCCGCGCTGGTCCCGCTGCCCGGGGTGCTGCTCGCCCGCGTCGAGCAACGGCCGTATGCCCTGAGGCGGTTGTGGCGCGTGGCCCAACTGGCCCTCAGCGTCTGGGCCGCCGGTTCGGTGCACTGTGCGCTCGGCGGACGGGACGCGCTCGTCGGCTCCGTCCTCCCCTGCGCGCTGCTGCCCGCCGGGGCCGCCGTGCTCGCCTTCTGCCTGGCGTCGGCCCTCCTCGACGGCGGGATCCTGGCGGCCGCCGAACGGATTCCGCTACGGCGGGCCTGGCGTGGCCTGTTCGTACGGTCCCTCGCTCCCGTGTCCGTGCACGGGCTCGCCGGACTGATGATGGCGGTCCTGTGGCGCAGCCCGTTCGGGCCCGTCGCCGCCCTGCTCGTGCTGCTGCCGATGTGTGTGTCCTGGTGGGTGTTCGCCCAGTACCACCGGGAGCGGGCGGCCCACCAGGCGACCATCCGGGCGCTGGTCCAGGCCGTCGACATCAAGGACGGGTACACCCGCGGGCACAGCGAGCGCGTCGGACAGGCCTCGATGATGATCGCGCGTGAACTGGGCATGGACGACGAGCGGGTCGAGGTACTGCGCTTCGCCGGGATCCTGCACGACGTGGGCAAACTCGGCGTCCCCACCCGGCTGTTGCGCAAGGACGGGCCGCTGACCGCCGAGGAGCGGCGGGTGATCGAGCTGCATCCGGAGTACGGGCACGAGATGGTGCGCGGAATCGGTTTTCTGGGGGAGGCCAGGGCGGCCGTGCTCCATCATCACGAGCGGCTGGACGGCAGCGGATACCCGTACGGGCTGAGGGGTGCTCACATCCCGGAATCCGCACGGGTGGTGGCGGTCGCGGACGCCTTCGACGCCATGACGTCCACCCGTTCCTACCGGCGGGCGCGGCCCGTGCCGGTGGCGCTGGAGGAGCTCGAACGGTGTGCGGGCGCGCAGTTCGACCCCCGGATGGTGGCCGCGCTGGTGCGCGCGCTGGTCCGGGACGGATGGCACCCGACGGTGACGGCGGACGAGGAACGCGACACGGCGGTCCCGGCGCCCACGGTGGCGGAGCGGTCGGGGGTGCGGCGGTGAGGGCGCGTTGTCCCGGGCGGTCGGGGGTGGCGCGGTGAGGGCGCGGCGATGTGCTGCCCGGATCACCCTCACCGCCCTCATCCACACCTCCGCCGCCCTCCTCGCCGGCGGCTCCCTCGCCGTCACTCTCTGGACCGGTATGGAGGAGCGCCCGGCCGCTCTCGCCTTCGGTGTGCTCATCGCCGTCGGTGAGCTCGGTCGCTGGACCGGCGCCCGGGTGCGGGAGGCCGCGCCGCTGGGGGCCGCCGGGGCCCTGTCGTACGCGCTGCTCGGGGCGGACGCAGGGCAGCCGACGCAGCACGGGGTGACCCAGGTGGTGACCGTCGTCCTCGCCGCCTCACTGCTGGGCGGTGTTCCGCACATCGCGCGCGGTCAGGGGGCGATGCCCGACCATCTCGCCCGCCGTGTCCTCACCGTGGGCTTCACCGCGGTCTGCTTCCAACCCCTGCACAACCGGGGGGCGTTCGAGGAATGGAGCGGCCCGGCCTACGCCCTTCTGCTGCTCGCGCTCCTCACTCTCACCGCCCTGTGCGACTGTGTCCTCGCCGCCGCGCTCGCGCACTCCCGCACCGGCTGGCCCTTCGGTCCGCTGCTGAGGGACGAGCTGCGCGGACTGCTCGGCATCGGGTCGGCCGTGGGGGCGACCGGTGCGGTGATGGCGCTCGCGGTGGCGGTCGTAGGACTGTGGGCCCTGCCGGTCTTCTCGTTGCCGCTGCTGCTGACCCAGCTGTCCTTCAAGCGGTACGCGGCCGTCCGGGCGACATACCGCCAGACCATCGCCTCCCTCGCCCGGGCCACCGAGATCGCCGGATACACCCCCGCCGGTCACGCCCGCCGGGTCGCCGAGCTCAGCCGGGCCGTCGGCCGGGACCTGGGGCTCACCCGGCCGGAACTCGCCGTCCTGGAGTCCGCGGCCCTCATGCACGACATCGGCCAGCTCAGCCTGGTCGACCCGGTCCCGGCGGGCGCCACCGCGACGCTGCCCGACGCGGAACAGCGCCGGATCGCGCTGCTCGGCGGGGCCGTCGTACGCCAGACCGGGGTCGACTCGGCGGTCGCCGTGGTCGTGGAGCGGCAGGCCGACCCGTACCGGGAGCAGCCCGTCGCCGCGCGGATCGTCCGGGCCGTGAACGCCTACGAGGAGAAGGTGCGCGACGCCGGTCCCGGCGGGCCGCTCAGGGCGTTGGAGGAGCTGCGCCTGGGGACCGCCGGGGACTACGCCCCCGAGGTCGTGGAATCGCTGGCCCGGGTCCTGGCGAGGGGCTGTCTGACCCCCCTCCCGGCTGGGTAACCCATGGGTAATGAGCGCCCTTCCAGCCGCACGTGGTTGGATGCGAATGAGAGGGTGTCCGGGGGCGGTACTAGCCAGCCCACTCCACGGAACTGGCAGGCGGGAATCGTGAGGATCTTCGGCAAGGGACGGCACCGGCCCTCCGCCTCCTGGCGGCAGGCCACGGATCGCGCCTTCACTCTGATCGGCGACGGCCGGTACGAGGACGCGGGTGCGTTGCTGACGCGCGCCGCCGATCTGGAGCCGTGGCTGTCGGAGTCCTGGTTCAACCTCGCCCTGCTGCACAAGTTCCGGCACGACTGGGAGCAGGCGCGGGCCGCGGGCCTTAGGGCCGTCGCGCTGCTCGACCGGGAGACCGGGGCGCCCGACTGGTGGAACGTCGGCATCGCGGCGACGGCCCTGCAGGACTGGCCGCTGGCCCGGCGGGCCTGGCAGGCCTACGGGCTGCGGGTGCCGGGGGCCGCCGTGGCGGGCGGTGAGCCGGTGGGGATGGAACTCGGCAGCGCGGCGGTCCGGCTGTCCCCGGAGGGCGAGGCCGAGGTGGTGTGGGGGCGGCGGCTGGATCCCGCGCGGATCGAGGTGCTGTCGATTCCCCTGCCGTCCTCCGGGCGCCGCTGGGGTGAGGTCGTCCTGCACGACGGGGTGCCGCACGGCGAGCGGACCACGGCCGCCGGGCACGCCTACCCCGTCTTCGACGAGATCGAGCTGTGGGCGCCGTCGCCCGTGCCCACCTGGGTGGTGCTGCTGGAGGCGGCGACCGAGGCGGACCGGGACGCGCTGGAGCAGCTGGCAGCGGACGCCGGCTTCGCCGCCGAGGACTGGTCGTCCTCCGTGCGGCTGCTGTGCCGTATGTGCTCGGAGTCGAGGATGCCCTCCGACGAGGGCGACGGGGAGCATCTGGACCCCCATGACCACAGCGAACCCGGTCACCCCGGGCCCCTGGGCCACCGCACCGACGGGCAGCTCTGGGTGCCGGAGCGGGAGTGCGGGGTCGCCGCGCCCGCCTCGCTGGTCCGGGGACTGCTCGACGGATGGGTCGCGGACAGCCCGGACTCCAGGGACTGGCGGGATCTGGAAGAGGTCTGCTGAACATTCGCCGTACCCTGGATCCGCACCACACCCCCCTTCGATTCATTTGTTTGTGCAGGAAGGCATACGTCGGTCATGGCGCAGCAGGACACCGATCAGCAGCACGCGGGCGTGCTCCCCGTGGACGACGAGGGCTTCGTCATCGACACCGGGGAGACCGAGGAGCGGGAGGCGGCCTGGCGTGAGCGCGGCACCTCGCGGCCGATCACCGTCGTCGGGAACCCCGTTCTGCACAAGGAGTGCAAGGACGTCACCGAGTTCGGCGACGAGCTGCAGCAGTTGGTCGCGGACATGTTCGCCTCGCAGCGCACCGCCGAGGGCGTGGGCCTGGCCGCCAACCAGATCGGCGTCGACCTGAAGGTCTTCGTGTACGACTGCGGGGACGACGAGGGCGTGCGGCATGTGGGGGTCGTCTGCAACCCCAAGCTGGTCGACCTGCCCGCCGAGAAGCGCCGGCTGGACGACAGCAACGAGGGCTGTCTCTCCGTGCCCACCGCGTACGCGCCGCTCGCCCGGCCGGACTACGCCGAGGTGACCGGTCAGGACGAGAAGGGCAACCCGATCAGGGTGCGGGGCACCGGCTACTTCGCTCGGTGTTTGCAGCACGAGACCGACCACCTGTACGGCTACCTGTACATCGACCGGCTGTCCAAGCGCGAGCGCAAGGACGCCCTGCGGCAGATGGCTGAGAACGAGCCCCGCTACCCCGTGGTCGCCAACGACTGAGCCCCCGGGAGCGCTCACCCGTCCCGTACGCACGGCGTCCGTTCAGGTTTCCCTTCCTGACCGGGCGCCGTTCGTCTGTCCGTCACATGTTCGATCGCGTGTGTGGACGTGGTGATCGATAACCGGTCACACAAGGGGAGAATCCCGGCAGTGTGGGGTGGTGAATGAAGCAAATCCGTTCCCAGATCGGTCAGTTGTGGTGCTGAATAGGAACTGCGGGGATACGCAACGGCGCACGCCGGGCACATCGGGAGGGGCGTGCGTAACTGGCGGCTGAGAGGGGCTCGTTCGTGCCTGCTTTCCCATACAGCACCACATCGACCGGGACCGCGATCGCGGTCCCACCGTCGCTCTCTCTTCCGGTGATCGAGGCAGCGTTTCCCCGGCAACTCCATCCCTATTGGCCTCGACTCCAGGAGAAGACACGCACCTGGATGCTGGAAAAACGGCTCATGCCCGCGGACAAGGTGGCGGAATATGCCGATCGACTGTGCTACACGGACCTCATGGCCGGGTACTACCTGGGTGCCCCGGACGAGGTGCTCCAGGCGATAGCCGACTACAGCGCGTGGTTCTTCGTCTGGGACGACCGGCACGACCGTGACATCGTCCATCGAAGGCCGGACGCCTGGCGCCGGCTGCGGCTTCAGCTGCACGCGGCGCTGGACCGGCCGCGGCGGTACCTGCACCACCAGGACCCGCTGGTCGCCGCCTTCGCGGACAGCATGGTCCGGCTGTACTCGTTCCTGCCGGGCACCTGGAACGCCCGCTTCGCCCGGCACTTCCACGCGGTGATCGACGCATACGACCGGGAGTTCCGCAACCGCACCGAGGGCGTCATTCCCACGGTCGAGGAATACCTCGTCCTACGGCGGCTCACCTTCGCGCACCATATCTGGACCGATCTGCTGGAACCCAGTGCGGGGTGTGAACTCCCGGACGTCGTGCGGAAACACCCGGCATTTCGCCGGGCCGCACTGCTGAGCCAGGAGTTCGCCGCCTGGTACAACGACCTCTGCTCGCTCCCGAAGGAAATAGCGGGAGACGAGGTGCACAATCTCGGGATCAGTCTCATCAAACACGAGGGGATGACACTGGAAGAGGCGATCGCCGAAGTCAGGCGGCGCGTCGAGAAATGCATTTCCGATTTCGTCGTGGCGGAACGGGGCGCCCTGCGCTTCGCCGAAGTCCTGGCCGAAGGCACCGTGCGCGAAAAAGAACTCAGCGCCGCCGTCGGTGCCTGCGTCCGCAATATGCGGAACTGGTTCTCCGCGGTCTACTGGTTCCACCACGAGTCCGGCCGATACATGGTCGACAGCTGGGACGACCGGTCCACGCCCCCGTACGTCAACAACGAAGCGGCAGGTGAGAAATGACCGTCGAGACCGTCAAGCCGAGGGTGGGCGAACCGCCCTTCGCCGCCGGCGGGACGCGGCTGCTCGGCCACGGCTGGAAGCTGCTGCGCGACCCGCTGGCCTTCCTGACCGGGCTGCGCGACCACGGCGACGTCGTACGGCTGAGGCTCGGACCCAAGACGGTGTACGCCGTCACCACGCCCGAACTCACCGGAGCCGTCGCCCTCAGCCCCGACTGGATCATCGCGGGGCCGCTGTGGGAGTCGCTGGAGAGCCTGCTCGGCAAGGAGGGCGTGGCCACCGCCAACGGCCCGCTGCACCGACGGCAGCGCCGCACCATCCAGCCCGCCTTCCGGCTCGACGCGATCCCCGGCTACGGGCCCGTCATGGAGGAGGAGGTCCGTGCGCTGATGGCCCGCTGGCGCTCCGGGGAGGTGATCGACGCCACCGCCGAGGCGTTCCGGGTGGCCTGCCGGATCTCGGTGCGCTGTCTCATGCACGACACCTGCAACGACGAGCGGGCGGAACGCATATCCGGTGCACTGGCCACCTTGTTCCGTGGTATGTACCAGCGCATGGTCGTACCGCTCGGACCGCTTTATCGGGTGCCGCTTCCGGCCAACCGCGAATTCAACCGGGCGCTGGCCGATTTGCACCTCCTGGTGGACGAGATCGTCGCCGACCGCAGGGCATCAGGTCAAAAGCCGAACGATTTGCTCACGGCTTTGCTGGAGGCCCGGGACGAGAATGGCGAGCCGATCGGGGAGCAGGAGATCCACGATCAGGTCGTCGCCATGCTCACCGCGGGCGACGAATCCGTCGGCTCCACGGTCATGTCACTGCTCCTGGTGCTCACCGACCACCCGGACGCGGCCGACAAGATCCGCGCCGAGGTGAATAGCGTGGCCGGCGATCGGCCGATCGCATTCGAAGACGTGCGGAAGCTGACGTACACCGCGAATGTGGTCGTCGAGACAATGCGCCTGCATCCGTCCGTATGGATATTGACCCGGCGAGCGGTCACCGACACCGAGCTCGGCGGATACCGAATTCCCGCGGGCGCCGACATCGTGTACAGCCCGTACGCGATCCAGCGCGACGCGCGGTCGTTCGAGCGCCACGAGGAGTTCGATCCCGAACGCTGGCTGCCCGAGCGGGCGAAGGAGGTGCCGAAGTACGCGATGAAGCCGTTCAGCGTCGGCAACCGCAAGTGCCCGGCCGACCACTTCTCGATGGCCGAGCTGACGCTGCTCACCGCGGAGGCGGCCCGGACCTACTCCTTCGAGCACGCGTCCGGCTCCGACACCCGGCCCAGGATCGGCATCACCCTGCGGCCGCGCGCGCTGAAGCTGCGGCCGACCGCGCGGTGAACTGAGTCAGGCGGCCGCCTCCGGTCCCCGGAAGGTGCGCCGGTAGGCGTTCGGTGTGGTCCCGATCGCCTGGACGAACTGGTGACGCAGCGCGGCCGCGTTGCCGAAGCCCGCCCGTCCGGCGATCGTGTCCACCGTCTCGTCCGTCGCCTCCAGCAACCGCTGGGCCAGCAGCACGCGTTGGCGCAGGATCCAGCGGTAGGGAGTCGTCCCCGTCTCCTGCTGGAAGCGGCGGGCGAAGGTCCGCGGCGACATGTGCGCGCGCTCGGCGAGCTGCTCGACGGTCACCTCCTCGTCGAGGTGCCGCTCCATCCACACCAGCACCCCGGCGACCGTGTCGACGTGCGACCGGGGCAGCGGGCGCTCGATGTACTGGGCCTGTCCGCCGTCCCGGTGCGGCGGCACCACCATCCGCCGGGCGATCCGGTTGGCGACCTCGGGGCCCTGCTCCTGGCGCACGATGTGCAGACAGGCGTCGATGCCGGCGGCGGTGCCCGCCGAGGTGATCACCGAGCCCTCGTCGACGTAGAGGACGTCGGGCTCGACGGTCAGCCGCGGGTAGGCCCGGGCCAGCTGCTCGGCGTCGTGCCAGTGCACGGCACAGCGGCGGTCGTCCAGGAGCCCGGCCGCGGCCAGTACGAAGACTCCGGAGCAGACGCTGAGCACCCGCGCCCCGCGCTCGACCCCGCGCCGCAGTGCCTGGAGCAGCTCGGGCGGGAACTCCCGCGTCCCGTAGCAGGCCCCCGCCGGCACGGCGATCAGATCGGCCTCCTCCAGCCGCTCCAGACCGTGCTCCACCTGCATGGAGAAGCCCGCGCCGCGCGTGCTCAGCACCGGTCCCTCGGCGGAGGCGACCGCGAAGTCGTACACGGGCAGTCCGTCGTCACTGCGGTCGATTCCGAAGACCTCGCAGACGACGGCCAGCTCGAAGGGGTTCACGCCGTCGAGGACGACGGCGGCGACGTTCTTCAGCATGGATCCAGTGTGCCTCAGGCTTGGCAGTATTTCGAGGGTCTACGGCAGTCCTGCCACTGTTTGTAAGGAGCTAACGGCGCGACAGTGGTGTCCATGGATACGGCACACATCGAAGGACTGATCGGAATGCTCACCGTTCTCGCTCTCCTCGTTCTCCTGGTCCTGCCGGCCGTGCTCGGTATCGCCCGCGACCGCCGCATCGACCGCGAGATCCGTCAGGCAAGGCGTCACTTCACCACTACGGCGACCCACCACTCCTGAATGCCCAGGCAGGAGACCCGGCCGGGCTGCTCGGCGCACAGCGGCCGGGTGGACCGGAGCCGGGTCTTCCCCTTCTCCACCGCCTTGAAGGCGGCGCTCGCGTCCCCGGGCAGCAGCACGATGCCGCTGTTGGTGGCCGCCAGCACGGACCCGCTCCCGGTGACCGGCTTCCACGGCCGCTGCCTGGTCCCGTCGAGGGTGATCCGGAGCGTGTCGCCCACGGTCAGGCAGACCGTACGACCGCTGTCGGAGGCGCCGAGCGTCGAGGCCGGCGTACACCCCGGGGTGCTCGGCGACGGGCTGCCGGTCGGACCGGCCGTCGGGGTGGGCGACGACGACACGCTGCCGCCGTCGCCTCCCTTGCCGCTGTCGGCCTGGCTGCCGCAGCCGGCCAGCACCAGGGTGAGTGCCGTGAGGGCGAGAGTCGTGTGGGGGATCGTTCGACGCATGGGGGCCTCCTCTCCCCTTTGACGTGTCACCCACATCCCTGGATCCACTCCGGTACGCACGACCGGGCCCCGGCCGCGAAGGCGGCGACCGGGGCCCGGGGTCGTACGGGTGCGAACGGGATCAGCTGGTCGTGACGGCGGTGTCGTCGAGCACGAAGCTGGTCTGCAGCGAGGAGTCCTCGACACCGCTGAACTTCAGGGTGACGGTCGAGCCCGCGTACGAGCTCAGGTCGAAGGACTTCTGCGCGTAGCCGGAGGCGGCGTTGACGTTCGAGTACGTCGCCAGGGTGGTCGAACCGGCGCTGACCGTCAGCTTGTCGTACGCGGTGCTGCCGGTCTCGGCCGTGTCGATGTGCAGGTAGAAGGTGAAGGTGGCCTTGCAGCCGCTGGGCACGGTCACCGACTGGGAGAGCGTGTCGGTGTGGCTGGAGCCGTAGCCGTCGAGCCAGGCGTAGTACGAGCCCGCGTGCGCCGACTCACTGGTGGAATTGGTGATGACCCCGCTGGACGCGGTCCAGGTGGTGGCGCCCGACTCGAAGCCGGGGTTGCCGAGCAGCTGCGCCGAGGTGCAGGTGGAGCTGCTGGAGCCGACGGTCCAGGAGAAGGAGGCCGAGCCGGAGGCGCCGGTGGAGTCTTTCGCGGTGACGGTGACCTGGTAGGTGCCCGCGGTGGACGCCGTACCGGAGATCAGACCGGTCGAGCTGATGGACAGCCCGGTGGGCAGACCGCTCGCGCTGTAGGTCAGCGCGGCGCCCGCGCTGTCGCTGGCGCTGATCTGCAGGCTGACCGAGCCGCCGGTGGTCGTCGACTGGCTGCCCGGGTTGGTGACGGTCACCGTGTTGCCCGTCGTGGTGCCGGCGGTGAAGGCGGTGGTGCCGTTCGGGGTGCCCCAGCCGGTCGGGCCGTCGTAGCCGGTGCCGGCGGTGCAGAAGTAGGACGTCGAGCAGGAGCCGTTGTTGCCGCTGGTGACGTCGTAGAGGTTGCTGGTGTGGGAGTAGGGGTACTTCGCCGGGTAGTCGCTCGAACCCGGGGTGCCGGCGAGGGCGTACACGCCCGCGATGATCGGCGACGAGGCGCTCGTACCGCCGTAGACGGCCCATCCGGACCCGCCGTAGGTGTCGTACACGGCCACACCGGTGGCCGGGTCGGCGACGGCGGAGACGTCGGCCTCCATGCGCTTGGTGCAGCCGGTGTCGGTCTGCCAGCTCGGCTTGGCGTCGTAGGCCGAGCAGCCGGAGCCGGTGCCCTCGGTGGAGCTGGTCTTCCACACGGACTCGGTCCAGCCGCGGGAGTTGGACGAGGTGGAGAGGGCGGTACCGCCGACGGCCGTCACGTACTGCGAGGTCGCCGGGTACTCGGCGCCGTAGGCGGAGTCGCCCGCGGAGACGGTGATGGCGACACCCGGGTGCTTGAAGTACGAGGTGTCCTCGCTGGTCTGCGAGGAGGACTCGGAGCCGCCCCAGCTGTTGGAGACGAACTTGGCGCCCAGCGCGACGGCCTCGTTCTCGGCGGCGCCGAGGTCGGCGTCGGTGGCGGAGTTGGCCTCGACGAGGATGATGTTGCAGTTCGGGCAGACGGCGCTGACCATGTCGATGTCGAGGGCCTCTTCACCGGCCCACCCGCTGTCGTTGGTCGGCAGCGAGGTCGTCGAACCCGTCTGACTGACCTGCTTGAAGCAGCCGCTCGCCACCGTGCACGCCGACAGGCCGTAGGTCGAGCGGTAAGTGGCCAGGTCGGAGGCGGCGTTGGGGTCGTTGTAGGCGTCGACCACGGCGACCGTCAGGCCCGAGCCGCCCGTCGAGGGCAGGTTGTAGGCGCTGTGCAGGTTGGCCGGGCTGAGACCGGAGGGCGCGGCGGCGGCCGCCGCCGACGCGAGCCGCTGCCTGATGTCCGTGCGGCGTTGGGCGAAACAGGCCGCGTGGCCGGGCGCGGCGGTGGCGCAGAGGTGCTTGGTCGGCACCTTCTGGCCGGCCTTGCCGGTCGAGTGGAAGCCCTGGCGGGCGGGAGAGGTGAGCGCCTTGGCGTTCTGGGTGACCCGGGAGGTGTGGGTCGTCGCGGGCGCCGCCTGCGCGGGCACGGCGACGAGCCCGGCGAGGCCGAGGGCGAGGGCGGGTACGGCGACCGTGAGGAGTCTTCGCAGGCTCCGTCTGGGCTTCTCACGCATGGGTACTGCCTCCGTCGTGGGAGTGGGGTTCTCGACGCTGATGGCAGGCCTGTGACGCGCGTAGCGGCGGCGGTGCGCGTGGTTCGTCATGGGCATGACATTTGAGCATCCTGTGCCGACGTTGTGCGTGCATGACAGGACGGCCAGAAGTTAGCCGGGTGCGAGGAGCCCGGAACAGACGCGCCGGAAGAACTTTGCCGCTCCGTGGGAAGTCCATGGACGGCCGATGGAGGCCCTATGGACCCTCCATGGACGAGGTGGTCTCCGGCCACGGCAGCACGGTCAACTCCGGCCACAGCTCCCGCCATCGAGCGGCCTTCGTCTCGTATACGAACCGCGGGGCGAGCACCGGGTTCGGCCGTACGACGAGATCGAACACGTCGGAGAGCCCGTGCGGGGCGTAGACCCGCCACCGTCCGTCGGCCTCCAGCCGCACGCCGAGACAGCAGGTCGTCGCGGCGAACCGGTCGATGGCCGCCTCGGTGGAGGTGTGCGGCGCGCACGGCACCCCGAACTTCTGCTCGTACCAGAGGTGCACCCGCGCCTCGTTGCGGATCTCGACCTCGGCCGGCAGGCCGGCGAAGAGCTCCCGGCCCGCCCGGATCACGGCGTCCTCGGCCTCCCAGGACAGATCACCGGCGTCGAAGTAGAAGACGTCGTAGTCCTTGATGCCGTGGGTGGGCGGCCGCCGGGTGACGACGTTCCACACCGTCTGGAAGAGGCACCCGGCGGTGAGATACCAGCCGGGCAGCCCCATCGTCGCGGTGCGGGCCAGCACCTCCGTGAGCACGGTGTTGCGGGACAACACCGTGCGCAGCAGGTCGAGTTCCTCGTCGGGAATCAGAAGTCCTCGTCCAGGTCGACGGTGCCCTCGACCGCCACCTGGTAGGCCGAGGGGCGGCGCTCGAAGAAGTTGGTCAGTTCCTGGACCCCCTGCAACTCCATGAAGGAGAAGGGGTTCTCGGAGCCGTACACCGGGGCGAAGCCCAGCCGGGTGAGGCGCTGGTCGGCCACGCACTCCAGGTACTGCCGCATCGACTCGGTGTTCATGCCGGGCAGCCCGTCACCGCACAGATCGCGCCCGAACTGCAGCTCGGCCTCGACCGCCTCCCTCAGCATGTCCGTCACCTCCTGCCGCAGCCGCTCGTCGAAGAGGTCCGGCTCCTCCTTGCGGACGGTGTCGACCACGTCGAAGGCGAAGCTCATGTGCATGGTCTCGTCGCGGAACACCCAGTTGGTGCCGGTGGCCAGACCGTGCAGCAGGCCCCGGCTGCGGAACCAGTAGACGTAGGCGAAGGCGCCGTAGAAGAACAGGCCCTCGATGCAGGCCGCGAAGCAGATCAGGTTGAGGAGGAAGCGACGGCGGTCGGCCCTGGACTCCAGGCGGTCCAGCTTCTCGACCGAGTCGATCCACCTGAAGCAGAACTCGGCCTTCTCACGGATGGAGGGGATGTTCTCGACCGCGGCGAAGGCCGCGGCGCGGTCGTCCGGGTCGGGGAGATAGGTGTCCAGCAGGGTCAGATAGAACTGGACGTGGACGGCCTCCTCGAACAGCTGGCGGCTCAGATAGAGCCTGGCCTCGGGGGAGTTGATGTGCTTGTACAGCGTCAGCACCAGGTTGTTCGCCACGATCGAGTCGCCGGTCGCGAAGAAGGCCACCAGGCGCCCGATCAGGTGCTGCTCGCCCGGCGTCAGCTTCGCCAGGTCGGAGACGTCGGAGTGGAGGTCGACCTCCTCCACCGTCCAGGTGTTCTTGATGGCGTCCCGGTAGCGCTCGTAGAAGTCCGGGTAGCGCATGGGCCTCAGGGTGAGCTCGAAGCCGGGGTCGAGAAGGTTCTGGTTGCTGGGCATCACTGGCAGGCCTCGCAGGACTCGGGGTTTTCCAGGGAACAGGCGACGGCTTCCTCCGACGTCACCTGCGGCGGCGGGACGGTCGCCCGGGCCGCGCGGGCGATCCTGGTCGCCGGGCGCGAGCGCAGGTAGTACGTCGTCTTCAGGCCCTGCTTCCAGGCGTACGCGTACATCGACGAGAGCTTGCCGATGGTCGGGGTCTCCAGGAACAGGTTCAGGGACTGGGACTGGTCGAGGTACGGGGTGCGGGCCGCCGCCATGTCGATCAGGGCACGCTGCGGGATCTCCCACGCCGTGCGGTACAGCGCCCGTACGTCCGCCGGGATCCAGGCGAGCTCCTGGACCGAGCCGTTCGCCTCCCGCAGCGCCTCACGGGTGCGGGCGTCCCAGACGCCGAGCTCCTTGAGGTCCCGCACCAGATAGGAGTTGACCTGGAGGAACTCGCCGGAGAGGGTCTCGCGCTTGAAGAGGTTGGAGACCTGCGGCTCGATGCACTCGTAGACGCCCGCGATGGAGGCGATGGTGGCCGTCGGCGCGATCGCCAGCAACAGGCTGTTGCGCAGCCCCACTTCGGCGACACGGCGGCGCAGTGCCGCCCAGCGGTCCGGCCAGGTGGGCTCGGTGGCGTAGTGGTCGGGGTGCAGGACGCCCCGGGCGGTACGGGTCTTCTCCCAGGCCGGGAGGGGGCCGGCGCGCTCGGCCAGGTCGGCGGAGGCCTCGTACGCGGCGAGCATGATCCGCTCGGCGACACGGCTGGAGAGCGCCTTGGCCTCGGGGGAGTCGAAGGGCAGGCGCAGCTTGAAGAAGACGTCCTGGAGGCCCATCGCGCCGAGGCCGACGGGGCGCCAGCGCGCGTTCGACCGGCCCGCCTGCTCGGTCGGGTAGAAGTTGATGTCGACCACGCGGTCGAGGAAGGTGACGGCGGTGCGGACCGTCGCGTCCAGCCGCTCCCAGTCGATGTCCTGACCGGACACGAACGCTCCCAGGTTCACCGAGCCCAGGTTGCAGACCGCCGTCTCCCCGTCGTCCGTGACCTCCAGGATCTCCGTGCACAGGTTGGAGGAGTGGATGACATGGCCGGGTTCGGCGGTCTGGTTCGCGGTGCGGTTGGCGGCGTCCTTGAAGGTCATCCAGCCGTTGCCGGTCTGTGCGAGGGTGCGCATCATACGGCCGTAGAGGTCACGGGCGGCGATGGTCCTACGGGCCAGACCCGCGGCCTCCGCCCGGCGGTACGCCGTGTCGAACTCCTCGCCCCACAGGTCCGTCAGCTCCGGTACGTCGGCGGGGGAGAAGAGGCTCCACTGCTCGTCGGCGTCGACCCGGCGCATGAACTCGTCCGGGATCCAGTGCGCAAGGTTCAGGTTGTGCGTACGGCGGGCGTCCTCACCGGTGTTGTCGCGCAGTTCCAGGAACTCCTCGATGTCGGAGTGCCAGGTCTCCAGGTAGACCGCGGCGGCACCCTTGCGCCGGCCGCCCTGGTTCACCGCGGCGACCGAGGCGTCGAGGGTCTTGAGGAACGGGACGATGCCGTTGGAGTGCCCGTTGGTGCCGCGGATCAGTGAACCCCGGGCGCGGATGCGGGAGTAGGCGATGCCGATGCCGCCGGCGTGCTTCGAGAGACGGGCGACCTGGTGGTAGCGGTCGTAGATGGAGTCCAGCTCGTCCCGGGGTGAGTCGAGGAGGTAGCAGGACGACATCTGGGGGTGCCGGGTGCCGGAGTTGAAGAGGGTGGGGGAGGAGGGGAGGTAGTCGAGGCGGCTCATCAGGCCGTAGAGGTCGGCCACCTCGTCGACGGCGCGGGAGCCCGCCTCCGCGCCGGACCCGGTGTCCTCGGCGAGACCGCTCGCCACCCGGAGCATGAAGTGCTGGGGCGTCTCGATCACCTTGCGGGTGATCGGGTGGCGCAGCAGGTAGCGGCTGTGCAGGGTGCGCAGGCCGAAGTAGCCGAAGCGGTCGTCGGCCCGGCGGTCGATCAGCGCGTCCAGGCGGTCGGCGTGGACGCGCACGAACTCCGCCGTGCGGTCGGCGACGAGCCCCTCGCGGTGGCCGACGGCGACGGACTCGGTGAAGGACGTGACGCCCTGGGAGGCGGCCTCGGCGGCGATGCCGATCGTCAGGAGCCGGGCGGCCAGCCTGCTGTAGGCGGGGTCCTCGGAGATGAGCCCGGCGGCGGCCTCCGTGGCCAGCTCGCGCAACTCCGCCTCGTCCGCGTGCGCGGACCGGCCGCGCAGCGCCGCCGCGGCGACCCGGCCCGGGTCGGTGTCGGGGAGGTCGGCGGTCAGCTCGGTCAGGGTCCGCAGCAGGGCGGCTTCGGGACCGTCCTCGTCCACAGGGGCGGTCGTGGTCGCGGTCGTGGTCGCTGAAGCCGGTTCGGCTGGCGCGATGGTCACGTGGGGCTCTCCCTCGCTCGGCACGGGGCCTTGGGAGGGCAGGGGGCAGCTCACGAGCGCACGGCGCGTCGCGTCCACCGGCCCATTCCACGAGGCCCGGACGTCAGGCGCCCGGGCCGGATGGCCGGGCGCACTGTCGGCAGGTCCTCGGACTCACGCCTGTGCAGGACGGTTCGGGGGAACGGACATGCACAAGTACACCGTTGCGGGACAGTTCCGGATTCGCACCGGATTCCCCTGCGGCGACAGCGAGCATGAGCATACATGTTGTGCCGGCTGACGGGAGTGGCCCCAGATGTTGTGTCGCGGTGACTTCGGAGCGTGTCAGAACGTCAACTGATAGGTGATGAGGGTGAAGTCGTCACCGGGGATCGGCCGCCAGTCGCGCTCGGGGGCGCGGACGAAGCCGAGGCGTCCGTAGATGCGGTGGGCGGCGCGCATGACCGGCTGGGTGGACAGGACGACTCCGGTGCAGCCGGGGGCGGCCTTCGCCCGGTCGACGCAGGCACGCACGAGGGCCTCTCCGGCGCCGCGGCCCCGAGCCGCCCCGGCCACGGCGAGCATGCGGATCTCCGCCTCGCCGGGGCCGGCGAGGTCGGCCATCGGGCCGCCGGCGGGGACATGGGTGACGGTGCCGAGCAGCCGGCCGTCCAGGGTGGCCACGAGCACTTCCGCGGCGGCGGCGCGCTTGGCCACGTTCCGCAGCTCGTCCAGGTACCAGTCGCTGTCACCGAAGGCCAGGAGGCCGTCCTGGAGGTAGGCCTGAGCGGTGATCTCGCCGATCTCGTCGTATTCGGTGGGTTCCACCGGCCGGATCACGATGTCCATGAACCCGAGTGTGCCGGACGGATACGACAACGGGCCGCCGGACGACTCCGGCGGCCCGTCGGCAGGCGGGGCTTTCGCGACACGCCCTAGTGGGAGGCGCCCGCCGTCGCCGGTGGCAGCTCCACCTCCACCCCCGGGTCGCCCGCGTCCGCCGTGTAGTCGGACGGCTTGGTCTCGTCGACGCCCTCGGGAGCCTTCAGCGCCTTCAGGGCGAAGGTCAGGACCACGGTCACCGCCACGTTCAGCGTGAACGCGGTCAGGCCGATGTAGCCCATCTCGCCGAGGCCGGGGATCTCGGCGTTGGAGCCGCCGAAGTGCTTCTGGCCGGGGTTGGTCGGGGACGCGACGTTGTACGCGGCCACCGTGCCGTAGACCATGCCGACCGCCCAGCCGGCGAGCAGCGCCCAGCGGTGGAACCAGCGGGTGAACAGGCCGCCGACCAGGGCCGGGAAGGTCTGCAGGATCCAGATGCCGCCCAGGAGCTGGAAGTTGATGGCGACCGTCTTGTCCATGGTGAGGACGAAGACCAGCGCACCGACCTTCACCAGCAGCGAGACCAGCTTGGAGACCTTGGTCTCCTGCTCCGGCGTCGCGTCCGGCTTGATGAAGTCCTTGTAGATGTTGCGGGTGAAGAGGTTCGCGGCCGCGATCGACATGATCGCCGCCGGGACCAGCGCCCCGATGCCGATCGCCGCGAAGGCCACGCCCGCGAACCAGCTCGGGAACATGTTCTCGAAGAGCTGGGGGATCGCCAGCTGGGGGTTGGTGACGGACACCCCGCTCTTGATCGCCATGAAGCCGAGGAGCGCGAGCAGCCCCAGCATCAGCGAGTACAGCGGCAGGATCGTGGTGTTGCGGCGGATCACCTCGCGGCTCTTCGAGGAGAGCGTCGCGGTGATCGAGTGCGGGTACATGAAGAGCGCCAGCGCGGAGCCCAACGCCAGGGTGGCGTACGTCCACTGGGCCGCCGGCGGGGAGACCAGGGCGCCCGCGCCCGCCTTGGTGAACTTCTCGTTCGCCGAGGCGAAGATGTCGTCGAAGCCGCCCAGCTTGATCGGGATGTAGATGATCGCCACCGCGATGACGATGTAGATCAGCGTGTCCTTGACGAACGCGATCAGGGCCGGGGCGCGCAGGCCGGAGGAGTAGGTGTAGGCCGCCAGCACGCCGAAGGCGATCAGCAGCGGCAGGTCCTTCACGAACCAGTTGGAGCCCGCGCTGCCGCCGATGCCCATGACGTCCAGCACGGCCTGGATGCCCACCAGCTGGAGCGCGATGTACGGCATCGTCGCGAGGATGCCGGTCAGCGCCACGGCGAGGGACAGCCCCTTCGAACCGAACCGGCCGCGTACGAAGTCCGAGGTGGTGACATACCCGTGGCGGTGCGAGACCGACCAGAGGCGGGGCAGGAAGGTGAAGATCAGCGGGTAGACGAGGATCGTGTAGGGCACCGCGAAGAAGCCGGCCGCGCCCGCCGCGTAGATCACCGCGGGGACCGCGACGAAGGTGTACGCCGTGTACAGGTCGCCGCCCAGCAGGAACCAGGTGATCCAGGTGCCGAACGACCGTCCGCCCAGGCCCCATTCGTCGAGCGAGTGCTCGTTCTCGGCCTTGCGCCAGCGCGCGGCCACGAAGCCCATGACCGTGACGGCCAGGAAGAAGAAGATGAAGACGCCGAGCGCGACGCCGTTCACACCGTCCTTCACTTGCCCGCACCCCCCTTGCGGGCGCGCTGGTCACGCTGCCACAGCTTGTAGGCGGTCATGGTCAGCGCCGTGGAGATCAGCACCCAGAGCATCTGGTACCAGTAGAAGAACGGGACGCCGATGAGCGTCGGGTCGGTTCTGGCGTAGGAGCCGACCCAGAGCATGGCCACGAAGGGCGCGATCAGGCATACGGCGATGATCACTCGGACCGGGGTCACCATCGGCGGTCTCACTTCAGGCACTTCGGACATACGGCGGCTCCGTCCCCTCGCGATCGCCTGTGTTCACGTGTGTAACGCGCAGGCAATGTAGGTCACGGCGTCATGGGGACGGAAGACCTCGTCCGTATATCGGTATGTCGATTCCGTGAAGGTCCGACATCGGTGTCAACGACCGGTGGCCCGCCGCACCGATCGGCGCAACGAGGGCCCGGACGGCGGCGGTTGGGGGGACGGACACGCGGCCACCGCAACGCGCCGCCACGGCACGGCCCGCCACGGCCCCCCCCGAAGCGTCGCTAGTCCTGCGGTCGCTTGAGCCGGGCCACGAACTTGTAGCGGTCCCCCCGGTACACCGACCGCACCCACTCCACCGGCTCGCCCGTCTTGTCGAAGGAGTGGCGGGAGAGCATCAGCATCGGCAGGCCCACGTCGGTGCCGAGGAGGCCGGCCTCGCGGGGGGTGGCCAGGGAGGTCTCGATGGTCTCCTCGGCCTCGGCCAGGTGGACGTCGTAGACCTCGGCCAACGCCGTGTAGAGGGACGTGTACTTGACCAGGGAGCGGCGCAGGGCCGGGAAGCGCTTGGCGCTGAGGTGGGTCGTCTCGATGGCCATCGGCTCGGCGTTGGCCATGCGCAGGCGCTCGATGCGCAGCACCCGGCCGCCGGCGGTGATGTCGAGCAACTCGGCGAGGCGGTCGTCGGCCGTGATGTAGCCGATGTCGAGGAGCTGCGAGGTCGGCTCCAGGCCCTGGGCGCGCATGTCCTCGGTGTACGAGGTGAGTTGGAGCGCCTGGGAGACCTTCGGCTTGGCGACGAAGGTGCCCTTGCCCTGGATGCGTTCGAGCCGGCCCTCGACGACCAGCTCCTGGAGCGCCTGGCGCACGGTCGTGCGGGAGGTGTCGAACTCGGCGGCGAGGGTGCGCTCGGGCGGTACCGGTGTGCCGGGCGACTGTGTCTCCGTCATGTCGAGCAGGTGTTTCTTCAGCCGGTAGTACTTGGGCACGCGCGCGGTACGGACGCCTGCGCCGCCCTCGTTGTCCGCACTGCTGACGTCGCTGCTCATGCTCTGCCTTCCCGGCTCCGGATGCGGGTCACTTCGTGATCCTTCTGTATACCGTCGCCGCTTCTTTTGGTCTAGTCCACGAGGCCAAGTGGTCTAGCGGACGAGATTACTCCGGCGGCGCTGATTTCGCTGGTTTCTTACTTAAAGGTTCCTGCATATGTAGGTCGCATAACGGCTGGTCAGGGCCGTTTCGAGGACTCTTGACAGGCTTCGTGGTCTGGTCCAAGCTCCCCCTACTGGTCTACACCATTGGTTCAGGTCCCGGCGCATGAGCGGGGAGGTGTGGGCATCCCTGAGGAGGGTGGCGTGAAGCGCAAGCTCATAGCCGCGATCGGTATCGCGGGCATGATGGTCTCCATCGCGGCGTGCGGGGGCAACGACAAGGGTTCGTCGGGCGGGGGCACCGACGCCAAGGAGCTGACGGTCTGGCTGACCGTCGACGCCCAGAACAACTGGCCGAACCTGGTGAAGGCGGCCGACGCGGCCGTCCAGAAGGCCCACCCCGGCATCAAGATCAAGCACGAGTACTACGGCTGGCCGGACAAGAACACCAAGCTCGACGCGGTCCTCGCCACCGACAAGGTGCCGGACGTGGTGGAGATGGGCAACACCGAGATGCTCGGCTACATGGTCAAGGGCGCCTTCGCCCCCGTGGACCCCTCGAAGTTCACCAACTCCTCCGCCTGGCTCGACGGCCTCAAGGCGTCCGTCACCTACCAGGGCAAGACCTACGGCGTCCCGTACTACGCCGGCGGCCGCGTCGCCAACTGGCGCAAGGACCTGTTCGCCTCGGTCGGTGCCAAGACCCCGCCGAAGACGTACAGCGAGCTCCTCTCCGACCTGGACAAGGTGCAGAAGAAGGAGGGCGACAAGTTCTCCGCCTGGTACCAGCCCACCCGCGACTGGTACGCCGCCATGTCCTACGTCTACGACGCCGGCGGCGCCATCGCCACCGAGTCGGGCGGCCAGTGGAAGGGCAGCCTCTCCTCGCCCGAGTCCATCAAGGGCCTCACCGAGTTCAAGACCGTCATCGACAAGTACATGCACGGCGACAAGACCAAGGACGAGTCCGACCGTTACATCGTCTACGGCCAGGGCAAGTCCGGCATGATCTTCGGTGCCGCGTGGGAGGGCGCCACCGCGGCCGACCCGAAGAACGACAAGACCGGCAAGCTCAAGGACAACCTCGAGAACTTCGTGATGCCGGGTCCGTCCGGCAAGAACATGCCCGTCTTCCTGGGCGGTTCGGACCTCGCCATCCCGGTCAAGTCCAAGGCGCAGGGCGTCGCCGCCGAGTGGATCAACGCCTTCACCGGCCCCGCCGGCCAGAAGGGCCTGATGGCCAAGGGCAACCTGCCCAACAACAAGACCGACCTCGCGACCCTGAAGAACGACCCCGCGACGGCGGTCCCGGCCACCGCGGCCGAGTCCAACTGGTTCGTCCCGATGGCGCCCGGCTGGGGCCAGGTCGAGAAGGCCCAGGTCCTGCAGACCATGCTGCAGAACATCGGCACCGGCAAGGAGACGGTCGAGGCCGCCGCGAAGGAAGCGGACGCCGCGATCGACAAGGTCATCAACACCAAGTGACCACAGGGCAGGGCCCGTTGACCCCCGGGCTGATCGGGGGCAGGGGGCCCTGCTCCTCGTACGACGGTAAGACCGTATGGCCTGAGGGACCGCTGAGGAGCGCGCGATGAGTGCCGCAGACACCACCACCCCCGCCAAGGTGCCGCCGCCGCGGCAGGCGCCACCACCACCGGCCGCCCCGAACAAGCCGCGCAGAAGCGGGACTTCGGGGAGCGCGGGCACTCCATGGCTGCTGCTCGCGCCCTGTCTGCTGATCCTCGGCCTGGTCATGGGCTATCCGCTGGTCCGCCTGGTCACCCTGTCCTTCCAGAAGTTCGGCCAGTCCCAGCTGTGGGGCTTCCAGCCGGCCGAGTGGGTCGGGTTCGACAACTTCAGCGGGGTGCTGGGCGACAGCGAGTTCTGGCAGGTCGTGGTCCGCACGATCGTCTTCGCCGCCGGCTCGGTCATCTTCACGATGGTCATCGGCATGCTGATCGCGCTGCTGCTCCAGCGCGTCTCCGGCTGGGTGAAGACCATGGTCAACATCGTGCTCGTGGCCAGCTGGGGCATGCCCATCATCGTCGCCACCACGGTCTTCAAATGGCTGTTCGACAGCGACTACGGCATCCTCAACGCGCTGCTCAGCAAGCTGCCCGGCGTGGACCTGATCGGTCACAACTGGTTCGCCAGCGGCCCGCAGGGGCTCGCCGTCATCATGCTGCTGGTGGTCTGGGGAGCCGTCCCCTTCGTCGTCATCACCCTCAGCGCCGGGCTCACCCAGGTCCCGGCGGAGCTGGAGGAGGCGGCGCGGCTGGACGGCGCGGGCTCCTGGGGTGTCTTCCGCTTCGTCACCCTGCCCATCCTCAAGCCGATCATCGTGATGCTCACGACCCTGTCGGTCATCTGGGACATGGGCGTCTTCCCGCAGGTCTTCGTGATGCGGGACGGGCACCCCGAGGACGACTTCCAGCTCCTCACCACCTACTCGTACAAGCGAGCCTTCGAGATCAACGACTACGCCCAGGGCTCCGCGATCGCCCTGATCACCGTGGTCCTGCTGCTCGGCGTGGTCGCGGTGTACATGCGGCAGATGCTGAAGATCGGAGAGGTCGAATGAGCGCGATCACCACCGGGCGGACCCCGTCCGCCACCGGCCGGCCCCGGAAGTCGAAGGCCGGCTGGAACCTCCTCGGCATCCTCGTCTTCCTCTCCGCCGGCTTCCCCGTCTACTGGATGCTCAACACGGCCATCAAACCGGCCAAGGACACCATCGACCCCGACCCGAGCCTGTTCCCGACCGGCTTCACGCTCGACAACTTCCGCCGGGCGCTGGCGATCGCGGACTTCTGGGGCCCGGTCGGGCGCAGCCTGATCGTCTCCCTGTCGGTCGTGGGCATCGGCATCGTGGTCGGCCTGCTGGCGGCGCTGGCGATCTCCCGGTTCGCCTTCCGCGGCCGCAAGATCGTGATCGTCGGCATCCTCGCGGTCCAGATGGTCCCGCTGGTCGCCATGATCATCCCGGTCTTCCTGCTCCTCAACGACCTGGACCAGTACGACAAGCTCTCCGGTCTGATCATCACGTATCTGACCTTCATCCTGCCGTTCACGGTGTGGACGCTGCGCGGCTTCATCGTCAACATCCCCAAGGAGCTGGAGGAGGCGGCGATGGTCGACGGCTGCTCCCGCACCGGCGCCTTCATCCGCGTGGTCTTCCCGCTGCTGGCCCCCGGCATGGTCGCCACCTCGGTCTACGCCTTCATCCAGGCCTGGAACGAGTACATCTACGCCCTGATGCTGCTCAGCCAGGAGCACCAGACGGCGACCGTCTGGCTGGGCAACTTCACCACCAAGCACGGCACCGAATACGCCCCGATGATGGCCGGAGCCACGATGATGGCGGTGCCCATCGTCGTCCTGTTCCTCCTGGTCCAGCGCAAGATGGCCGCGGGCCTGACCGCCGGCGCAGTGAAGGGATGACGCCCCCGATGACGACTCTCGCCAGCGGCACAGACACCCTGACCCGCGACGCACTGACGGTCCTTCAGCCCGGTTTCACCGGCACCACCGCCCCCGACTGGGTGTTGCGCAACCTCGGCGAGGGGCTCGCCTCGGTCGGCATCTTCGGCCGCAACATCGCCACTGCCGAGCAACTGGCCGACCTCACCGCCCAGTTGCGCGCCGAACGGGACGACGTCCTGGTCGCCATCGACGAGGAGGGCGGCGACGTCACCCGTCTGGAGGTGCGCACCGGCTCCTCCTTCCCCGGCAACAACGCGCTCGGCGCGGTCGACGACGTCGCCCTGACCCAGGAGGTCGCCGCCGAACTGGGCCGCCGCCTCGCGGCCTGCGGAGTCAACCTCAACTGGGCCCCCTCGGCCGACGTCAACTCCAACCCGTCCAACCCGGTCATCGGCGTACGCTCCTTCGGCGCCGATCCGGACCTGGTCGCCCGCCACACCGCGGCCTATGTCACCGGCCTCCAGTCCGCCGGTGTGGCGGCCTGCACCAAACACTTCCCCGGCCACGGTGACACGGCGGTCGACTCCCACCACGCGCTTCCGCGCATCGACGTGTCGTCCGAGATCCTCGCGCAGCGCGAACTGACCCCGTTCCGCGCGGCCATCGCCGCCGGCAGCCGCGCGCTCATGACGGCCCACATCCTGGTCCCGGACCTCGACGCCGACCGCCCGGCGACGCTGTCGCATCCGGTCCTGACGGACCTGCTGCGCGGCGAACTCGGCTACGACGGCCTGATCGTCACCGACGGCATGGAAATGCAGGCCATCGCCGCCACCTACGGCATCGAACGGGGCAGCGTCCTCGCGATCGCCGCCGGCGCCGACGCGATCTGCGTGGGCGGCGGCCTGTCGGACGCCGACACCGTACGCCGCCTGCGCGACGCCCTGGTCACGGCGGTACGCACCGGCGAACTCCCCGAGACCCGCCTCGCCGACGCGGCGGAACGGGTCCGCGCACTCGCCCGCTGGACGGCGGAGGCAAGGACGGCCAAGGCGGAGACCGCCTCGCACGGAACCTCCTCGGCCCCCGACCACCCGTCCACCGACAGCGAGATCGGCCTGCGCGCGGCCCGACGCGCCCTGCGGATCACGGCCGCGGGAGGCGTTGACCTCCGGGATGCGTCCGGCGGCGGTCGGGTGCGGCCCGGGGACTCGGTGCCGCTCACCGAACCGCCCTATGTCGCCGCCCTCTCGCCGGTCGCGAACTTCGCGGTCGGCAACGAGACGCCCTGGGGTGTGGCGGCGGAGCTCTTCCGTCTGCTTCCCGGCACGGAGACCGGCACCTTCACCGGTGACTCCGCGGGCCTCGCGGCCCTGGCCGCGGCCGGCCGCCGCCGTATCGTGGCCGTCGTCCGCGACGAACACCGCCACCCCTGGATGGCAACCGCCCTCGACACCATCCTCCGCACCCGCCCCGACACGATCGTCGTCGAAATGGGCCTCCCCCAGGCACCGCCGAGAGGCGCCCTCCACATCGCCACCCACGGCGCGGCCAGGGTGTGCGGCAGGGCGGCGGCGGAGGTCATCGCGGGGAGCACGGGGGAGTGATGGGCGCGGGGGAGTAAGGATCACGGGGGAGTGGCGGCTGCAGGGGAGCAGCCGTTACGACGGCACGGGCGCCGGTTCCTTTCGAGGGAACCGGCGCCCGTCCCGTCGTCCGGGGGCGCTAGATCCCTTGCCAGTCCGGCTTGTTGACGTAGGTGTGCCGGAAGTAGTCCGCGAGCTTCAGCTTGGACGCGGCCCCCTCGTCGACCACGACCGTCGCATGCGGGTGCAACTGAAGCGCCGAGGCGGGGCACACCGCGGCCAACGGCCCCTCCACCGTCGCCGCCACCGCGTCCGCCTTGCCCTCACCCGTGGCGAGCAGCACCAGATGCCGTGCCTCGAGGATCGTCCCGATTCCCTGGGTGATCACATGGTGCGGCACCTGCGCGATGTCCCCGTCGAAGAACCGCGCGTTGTCCACCCGCGTCTGCTCGGTCAGGGTCTTGATACGGGTCCGCGAGGCCAACGAGGAACAGGGCTCGTTGAAGCCTATGTGCCCGTCCGTCCCGATCCCCAGCAACTGCAGATCCACGCCCCCGGCCTCGGCCAGCGCGGCGTCGTACGCGGCGCACGCCGACTGCACGTCCTCCGCCGTCCCGTCCGGACCCATGAACGCGTCCGTCTTGATCCCCAGCGGCTCCAGCACCTCCCGCCGCACCACGGACCGGTACGACTCCGGATGCTCGGCCGGCAGCCCCACGTACTCGTCGAGCTGGGCGACCCGCGCCCGCGAGGCGTCCACGGCCCCCGAGCGCACCTTGGCCGCCAGGGCCTCGTAGATGGGCAGCGGTGTCGAGCCGGTCGCCACGCCGAGCAACGCGTCCGGCTTGCGCCGCAGGAGCCGTGCCATGGCCTCGGCGATGAGCTCGCCACCCGAGCTGGCGTCCGGAACGATGACAACTTCCACGCTGGCCTGCCGTTCTGAAGGGCTGTCTGGACTGTGAGGACTGTGGGGGAGTCGGTGGGGGGCGGGGATCGTGTGGTTTAGACCAATCTAACAGAGTCGCCTCCTGTGGCCCAGGTTGCGGAGCGGCACCTCGATTCCATACGGAGGACGGGCACTGTTCGCCGAAGGGGAGTGAAATGGGAGCCATGACCGCCACTGCACCGGATCCCCTACGCGACGTCCCCGGCCGGATCATGGCCCGTGAGATGGCCGAGCAACCCGCCGTGCTGCGCCGCCTCCTGGACGAAGGCGCCCCGGCCATCCGGCAGGTCGCCCAGGACATCGCCGCCCGCAACCCCCGCTTCGTCCTCCTCACCGCCCGCGGCACCTCCGACAACGCCGCCCTCTACGCCAAGTACCTCCTTGAGATCCGCCTCGGTCTGCCCTGTGGACTCACCTCGATGTCCACCACCACGGCCTACGGCGCCCGCCCCGATCTCACCGACGTCCTGGTGATCACCGTCAGCCAGTCCGGCGGCTCCCCGGACCTGGTGGCCTCCACCCGCGCCGCCCGCGAGGCCGGGGCGATCACCCTCGCCGTCACCAACAACCCCGACTCACCGCTGGCCGGTGTCTCCGAATACCACGTCGACGTCATGGCCGGCCCCGAGAAGGCGCTCCCCGCCACCAAGACCTACACCGCCTCCCTCCTCGCCCTGTACCTCTTCGTCGAAGGCCTGCGCGGCGGTGACGGCGCCCCCGCCAAGCCGCTCCCCGACCTCGCCGAGCAGCTCCTCGCCCGGCAGGACGAGGTCCGCTCGCTCGCCGCCCGGTACCGCTTCGCCGAGCGCATGGTCATCACCTCCCGCGGCTACGGCTACCCCACGGCCAAGGAAGCCGCCCTCAAGCTGATGGAGACCAGCTACATCCCGGCCCTCTCCTACTCCGGCGCCGACCTCCTGCACGGCCCGCTGGCCATGGTCGACAACGTCTCCCCGGTCATCGCGGTCGTCACCGACGGCAAGGGCGGCGAGGCCCTCCAGCCCGTCCTCGACCGGCTGCGCGGCCGTGGTGCCGATCTGTTCGTCGTCGGCCCCGCCCACGAGGTCGAGCGGGCCTCGGCCGGCTTCGTCCTGCCCACCGAGGGCGTGGCCGAGGAGGTCCAGCCGATCCTGGAGATCATCCCCCTCCAGCTCCTGGCCTACGAGGTCACCATCGCCCGCGGCCAGGACCCGGACGCGCCCCGCGCCCTGGCGAAGGTGACGGAGACCCACTGAGCCGACCCGACACCAACCCGGACGCGGCCGCACCCAGACTCAACGGTGCCTGCACGCCGGAGCGCCGCTCACTCGGGGCCTGCTCGCCCGGGTCGACGTGCCGGGGTCTCTCTCCGGTGTCCGCTCGCCCGAGCCGACCGGCTGAGGCGTGCTCGCGCGGGCCGGCTGGTTGAGGCCCGCTCAATCGGGGTCTGCCCACCCGGACGCGGCGTCCGGGCTCGTCCGGGTCCGCCGGCTGCGGCTTGCTCGCCCGAGCCGACCGGCTGAGGCGTGCTCGCGCGGGCCGGCCTGCTGGGGCCTGTTCAGGGGCCGCTCTCCGGAGCCTGCTCGCCCCCATGGCAAGTGCCGTCCTGCCCGTGACAAGTGGCGTCCTGCCCGCAAGCGCGCCCATGTCGGCCCCCCTCCACTCATTCCATAGCGGTCGCTACAAAAAGACCGTACAGCAGCTCGCCGACATTTCTCTAGCGCCCCCTATACAATTCACTCCATGGTGGGCACCGAGGACACGAAGACCAAGGCCGCACCCGCATCCAAGCCCCGCGGCCGCCCCCGTTCCTTCGACCGCGAGACCGCGCTGGAGAAGGCGGTCATGGCGTTCTGGGAGCACGGCTACGAGGCGACCTCCGTCTCCGACCTCACTCGTGTCATGGGTATCGGAGCGCCGAGCCTGTACGCGGCCTTCGGCGACAAGCGGGCCCTGTTCGACGAGGTCGTGACCGCCTACGGTGCCCGCTACGGCTCCTTCGCCGACCGTGCCCTCGCCGAGGAGCCCACCGCCCGCGCCGCCGTGCGGCGCGCCCTGTTCGAGGCCGCCGCCGAGTACACGGCCCCGGGTCGGCCGCACGGCTGTCTCGTCATCCATGCGGCCACCAACTGCACCAGCCCCGAGGTGGAGGAGTCCCTGCGCGTGCGGCGCAACGCCGGCATCGCCGCCTTCGAGAGCCGTATCCGGGCCGGTGTCGCGGCGGGAGAGCTGCCGGCCGGCACCGACGCCCGGGCCCTCGCCCGGCATGCCGGCGCGGTTGTACAGGGCATGTCGCAACAGGCGCGGGACGGGGCGAGCCGGGAGGAACTGGAAGCCCTCGCGGAAATTGCCATGTCCATCTGGCCCCGCACATGAACCCACACGGGTTAGGCTGCGTGGAGGATGCTAGGGCGTCCGAACAGTTGGAGCCGATCGGGAAATAACAACAACGAACAGCGTCCAACGCATGGACACACAGAGTGGTCTAGTCCACAATTGAAGTAGAGACTTCCGTCTTCCCCGCACAGGAAGGCGGACCGAGGAACCGGAGCTCTCTGCCCTGACTGCCCCGGCTCCTCAACCTTCGGCCGATCCCGGGACCGCACACCCCGCGGCCGATTCTGCTCCGGGCTGCGGTGCCGGGAGGGTTGAGGGTCCCTCCCAGGCGCCGCGGCCCGCGGGTGTTTCAAGCCGCTTTTCGGCCACCCACATACCGCCAGGTACGCTCGCATCCGTGCCCTCCATGAACGAGCTGGTCCGCCAGCACACCGCCCTCGACGACTCCGACCTCGAGTGGCTTCATCTGCTGGTCTCGGAGTGGCAGCTGCTCTCCGACCTCTCCTTCGCCGACCTGGTCCTCTGGGTTCCGACGAGTGACGGCACCCGGTACGTCTCCGTGGCTCAGATGCGGCCGAACACCGGCCCCACCTCCTACCAGGACGACATGGTCGGCCATCTCGTCCCGCGCGGCCGCCGTCCCATGCTGGACGCGGCGCTCGACGAGGGTCGGATCGTGCGCGAGGGCGACCCGGAGTGGCGCGAGGAGGTGCCGGTCCGGGTCGAGTCGATCCCGGTACGACGGGAGGGGCGCGTCCTCGGAGTCATCGCCCGCAACACCAACCTGCTGACCGTCCGCACCCCGAGCCGCCTCGAACTGACGTATCTCCAAAGCGCCTCGGACCTCGCGCAGATGATCGCGGCCGGCGCCTTCCCGTTCGCGAACCAGCAGATGGACATGGACGCCGCCCCGCGCGTCGGTGACGGTCTGATCCGCCTGGACGCCGACGGCATCGTGCAGTACGCCTCCCCGAACGCGCTCTCCGCCTACCACCGTATGGGCCTCGCCTCCGACCTGGTCGGCCAGCACCTCGGCAGAACCACCGCCGAACTCGCCCCGACCCGTGGGCCGGTGGACGAGGCGCTGTCCAAGGTGGCCAGCGGCTGGGCGCCCCGCGAGTTCGAGATCGAGGCCAACGACGGGGTCATCCAGTTCCGCGCGATTCCGCTCAAACCCAAGGGCACGCGCATCGGTTCGCTGGTCCTGCTCCGGGACGTCACCGAACTCCGCCGCCGTGAACGCGAGTTGATCACCAAGGACGCGACCATCCGGGAGATCCACCACCGGGTGAAGAACAACCTCCAGACCGTCGCCGCCCTGCTGCGACTCCAGGCCCGCCGCATCGACTCCGAACGTGGTCGCGAGGCCCTCGAAGAGGCGGTGCGACGGGTCGGTTCGATCGCGATCGTGCACGAGACGCTCTCCCAGAACCTGGACGAACGCGTGGAGTTCGACGAGATCGCCGACCGGGTGCTGGCCATGGTCGCCGAGATCTCGCCCGGCAAGGTCGCCGGCCGGCGCAGCGGCCGCTTCGGCATCCTCGACGCCGAGGTCGCCACCCCGCTCTCCATGGTCCTGACCGAGATCCTGCAGAACGCCCTCGAACACGGCTTCCGTGAGGGCGACACCGGCACGGTCGAGGTCTCGGCCGTCCGCGGCGGCACCGCCAAGGAGGCCCGTCTGCTGGTCACCGTCCAGGACGACGGCGTAGGCCTGCCCGAGGGGTTCGACCCGCACACCGACGGCAACCTCGGTCTGCAGATCGTACGGACGCTGGTGGAGGGGGAGTTGGGCGGTACGTTCGACATGGTCCCCGCCCCGGAGCGGGGGACCCGGGTCATCCTGGACGTGCCGGTGCGCGCACACAAGTAGCACCGAAGGCCCCGGAACAGCAAAGAGCCCCGGATCCGAAGATCCGGGGCCACTCGCTCGTTGCTGCTCTATTGCTAGGCGCACCGGGGGTACTGCGCGCTGCGGCTCGGGGGCGGGAGATGCGTACTCGCTGTACGCGCCGCCAAGCTCAGGCTTGGGTGGGGCGGGTGTGTCAGGCGGAGGCCTGACGGGCACGGTTGCGGGCGGCACGGCGCTTCATGGCGCGACGCTCGTCCTCGCTGAGACCACCCCAGACGCCGGAGTCCTGGCCGGACTCGAGCGCCCACTGCAGACACTGATCCATGACGGGGCAGCGACGGCAGACGGCCTTGGCTTCCTCGATCTGCAGCAGCGCAGGACCGGTGTTGCCGATGGGGAAGAAGAGCTCGGGGTCTTCCTCGCGGCAAACGGCGTTGTGACGCCAGTCCATGGCTGCTACCTCTCCTTGGTATTACGTGCAAGTTGCTTGTGAATGTGAACGCTTTCACGAATCCCTCAACAAGTGAAGGGCCACCAGCCAGGTTCCCTGGCGAGGTCCTGTGATTCGAAGAGGGGTTCCGGTGGTCTGTGGACGCTGATGTTGCGGGCTGTCCCGACCGCCACGTAGAGACTCGCAAACCTCAGCGACGGATACAACCCCTTCCGGAAAGTTTTTTTTGATTCCTCGGTGTCGACTAGGTCACAGCCGTACTTCCATGGGGTGGATCCTGGCCTAAACGTTCGAGTGAAAGGACTTCAGCCCTTTCTGCTCACACAATCACACGCAGTGCACGGCGTACGCCTGTGAACGTCACGCTGGTACGCAGTCCGAGGTGGTCGCCGTCCATCTGAAGGGGGAGGGGGACCTTCGAATGCAAGGTGAACTGGTCCAGGTCGTGCAGGGCCACCACATGCTTGCCCTGGGGGCCGCGCTCGGGGGACGAAGTGAGCAACTGCGTGGCATATCGGGCAGCCAGGACCGTGGACATACGGCTGAGAGCGAGTACGTCGAGCCCGGTATCGAACGAAGCCTTAGGCGCCGCGTACACCGGACGATTGCCCAGATACGTCCACGGCGAGGTGTTGCAGATTATGGACAGCACCAGATCGGTCACCGGTTCCTGCCCGGGCCGTTCCAGGGTGATGGAGCCATGGCGCTTGTTCGGCTCCTGGAGGAACTGGCGTGCCACCTGGCGCAGATAAAGGGCGTGCGTGGATTTCTTGCCCTGTTCGCGCTGCTGCTCGACCCGGCCGACCACGCCGGCGTCGAAACCCAGGCCCGCGCAGAACGTGAACCAGCGCTCCGGCACCGCCTCGTCCTCGGTGCCCGGCGTACCCGCCGCGAGACCCATGCCGACGGTGCGCTCGCTGCCCTCGCTCAGGGCGTTGAGCAGGGCGCCGGTCGCCTCGACCGCGTCATTGGGCAGGCCCAGTGCGCGGGCGAAGACGTTGGTGGAGCCGCCGGGGACGACGGCGAGCCGGGGCAGGCCCTCCGGGTTGGGCCCGGCGTGCAGCAGGCCGTTGACCACCTCGTTGACCGTGCCGTCGCCGCCGAGGGCCACGACCAGGTCGATGTCCTCGCTGTCGGCCGCCTGCCGGCCCAGGTCGCGCGCGTGGCCACGGTATTCGGTGGTGACCGTCTCGAGCTTCATCTCGCTCGCGAGCGCGTGGATCAGCACATCGCGCGTACGTGCGCTTGTGGTGGTAGCTGCCGGGTTGGCCACGAGAAGTGCACGCATGAGTTGCAGCGTACCTACTGGGGGGTACCGGGCACAGGTCGAGGTGTGGATCAGGTAAGAGGCGGGGCCGTGAGTCTCGCCACGGAGGCCGCGCTCAACCCCGTCGCAGGCCCCGGCGTCCGCCGACGGACCGCCACGGGGCCGGGGCTACCCTTCAGGGGTGACCAGTGAGCAGACGCCCGCCACCCAGGAAAACACCGGCCCCCGCCCGCGCCGCCTGACCTACGCGGCCGCGCTCGCCGCGCTGGAGGGCCTGGCGCTGTTCGCCGGCGGCGTCTGGATGCTCGTGGAGGGTCTCGCGGGCGACCCGGACGACCGGGGCTCCGCCGTCACGGGCGGGATCACCCTGATCGTCCTCGCCCTGCTGCCGCTGCTCGCCGCGCGCGGACTGCTGGCGCAGAAGAGCTGGAGCCGGGGCCCGGCCGTGATCACCCAGATCATGGCGCTGCCGGTGGCCTACAACCTGCTGCAGGCCGACAGCGTGGCCATCCCGGCGGGGATCGCGCTGGCGGTCGTCGCCGTCGCGTCCCTCGTGCTGCTGGTCAATCCGGCCACGACCCAGGCCCTCGGCATCAAGGGTCCGGGCCGTGCGCAGGACGGCAAGCAGTAGGCCTACGGCGCCGCGGCGGCCGTGGCTTTGCCGCCTACTCCTCGACCAGGAGCTTCTCCCGCAGCTGGGCCAGGGTGCGGGCCAGCAGGCGGGAGACGTGCATCTGGGAGATGCCGACCTCCTGGGCGATCTGCGACTGGGTCATGTTGCCGAAGAAGCGCAGCAGCAGGATCCGCTTCTCCCGCGGCGGGAGGTCCTCGAGCAGGGGCTTGAGGGACTCGCGGTACTCGACGCCCTCCAGGGCCTCGTCCTCGGCGCCCAGGGTGTCCGCGACCGCCGGGGACTCGTCGTCCGTGTCGGGGACGTCCAGGGACAGCGTGGAGTACGCGTTGGCCGACTCCAGGCCCTCCAGGACCTCCTCCTCCGAGATGGCGAGCTTCTCGGCGAGTTCGTGGACCGTGGGGGAGCGGCCGTGCTGCTGGGAGAGCTCCGCGGTGGCCGTGGTGAGCGCGAGGCGCAGCTCCTGGAGCCTGCGCGGGACGCGCACCGCCCAGCCCTTGTCGCGGAAGTGACGCTTGATCTCACCGACGACCGTCGGGGTCGCGTACGTCGAGAACTCGACGCCGCGGTCCGGGTCGAAGCGGTCGACCGACTTGATCAGACCGATCGTGGCGACCTGGGTGAGGTCGTCGAGGGGCTCGCCGCGGTTGCGGAAGCGCCGCGCGAGATGCTCGACCAGCGGCAGGTGCATACGGACCAGCTTGTTGCGCAGTTCCGCGTACTCGGCGCTGCCGTCCTTCAGGGCCCGCAGCTCGACGAACATCGCGCGGGCCCCGCTGCGGTCCTGCGCGTCGTGCTGCGTGGCCTGCCGCACGCTCTGCGCGCCGGCCTGCTGATCGTCTCGCTCGTGCTCGCTCATCGTCCCGCCCGTTGTCCTTCGCCGAGCCCCCGCCTGCGGCCGGGCCGGGGTGGTGGCCCCGCTCCGGTCGTCCTCGGGTGCGCTCGGCGCGGCACCTTCCCGATCCAGCTGCCCGTCGTCCAGGAAGCCGGCCGCCGTGCCGGCGGCGTCCTCCGGATGCGGCCGGGCCTGCTCGGGGATGCCGGCCGCGCCGCCCGTGCCGTTGACGGCGTCCCCAATGCGTCGGGACCCGCCCGGGCCCTCGGCCGGCAGCTCCCGTGTGCCGCGATCTTCGTCACGCACCGGCCCGTCCCCTGTCCTCACGCCGGCCCGGGTCCCGCGCCGCGCTGTTTGTAGAGGCTGATCGAAACGGTTTTGTCCTCGTCGACGGCGGAGGAGACCTTGCCCGCGAGGGCGGACAGGACTGTCCAGGCGAAGGTGTCCCGCGACGGGGCGTGACCGTCCGTGGTCGGGGCCGAGACGGTGACCTCGAGAGAGTCGTCGACGAGCCGGAAGACACAGCTGAGCACCGAGCCGGGCACGGCCTGCTGGAGCAGGATCGCGCAGGCCTCGTCCACCGCGATGCGCAGGTCCTCGATCTCGTCGAGGGTGAAGTCCAAACGGGCCGCGAGGCCGGCCGTGGCCGTCCGCAGCACCGACAGGTAGGCACCCGCTGCCGGCAGCCGGACTTCCACGAAGTCCTGGTTCGCCGCGGGCTCGCCTGCGATCTGGGACACCCTCACCTCCAAGGTGGTACAAGCTATTCAGGGCCGAGGGTCGCCCCCCGGGGTAACGCGAAGTGTGGTTCAGCGGTGACGCTATCGCGCTCTCAACTTTCCTGTCCCCGGGACCCCGACCCCTTGCCGTCACTCACAGTAAAACTGTGGACACGCTCCGTGTCTAGGGGTCTGCGGCTCCAATTGGGAAGAACGCGCGCCGGGTTGACGTACCCAGACGTCAGACGGTCGAACCGTCCCAATCGGCGGCCGTAACCGGTCCTCAAGAGTCACACAGGTTCAGAGTCACACAGTTCGGGACCACACAGGTACAGGGTCACACGAGTACGTGGTCCTCGAAGCACCAACGCCAGTTCTCGCCGGGCTCGAACGTCCGCATGATCGGATGGCCGGAGTCCTTGTAGTGCTCCGTGGCGTGCCGTCCCGGGGAGGAGTCGCAGCAGCCGACGTGGCCGCAGGTGAGGCACAGCCGGAGCTGTACCGGATGCGTGCCGTCCCGCAGACACTCCGGGCAGGTCTCGTCGAGCGCCTCGGGTTCCGGGTGCGGCAGCGCGTCGGCGTGCGTGCACTGTTTCATGATTGCCAGGTTACGACGGCCGCGCGGATGGCCGCGCGGAAAATCGAGGGTGGGCGGACGGCGATGAACGAGGGTGGGCGAGGGTCATGGACGTGATGCCACTGCTGTTGCTGGTGGCGGGCAGCACCGCGATCGCGGCGGCGGCCCGGCGCACCCCGGTGCCCGCGCCGCTGGTGCTGGTGGCGGTGGGACTGGTGGTGTCGACGATCCCGGGGATGCCGGACTACACCCTGGACCCCGAGATCGTGCTCCCTCTCATCCTGCCCCCGCTGCTGCACAAGGAGGGCGTCGAGAGCTCGTACCTCGACCTGCGGGCCACCATGCGGCCGGTGGCCCTGCTCTCGGTCGGCTATGTGCTCTTCGCGACCTTCGTGGTCGGCTGGGCCGCCTATCTGATCGTCCCCGACCTGCCGTTGCCGGCGGCCCTGGTGCTGGGCGCGGTGGTGGCGCCGACGGACGCGGTGGCCGCGGCGGCGGTCGCCCGCAGGGTCGGCCTCCCCTCCCGGATCACCACCATCCTCCAGGGGGAGTCCCTCCTCAACGACGCGACCGCGATCACCGCGTACCGCGTCGCCGTCGCGGCCGCGGTCGGCGAGGGCGCCTCCTGGATCGGCGGGATCGGCGAGTTCCTGCTGGCGGCGGTCGGCGGGGTGGCGGTCGGCCTGATCCTCATGGCCCCCATCCACTGGCTGCGCACCCATGTGAAGGAGGCCCTCCTCCAGAACACCATGTCCCTGTTGATCCCCTTCGTCGCCTACGCCGTCGCCGAGCAGGTGCACGCCTCCGGCGTCCTCGCGGTCGTGGTCGTCGCCCTCTACCTCGGACACCGCGCGTGGGAGGTCGACTTCGCCACACGCCTCCAGGAGGAGGCGGTGTGGAAGGTGGTCGCGTTCGTCCTCGAATCGGCGGTGTTCGCGCTGATCGGACTGCAACTGCCCGTGGTCCTCAGGGGCCTCGGGGCGTACAAGGGCCTGGACGCCGCCTGGTACGCGGTCGCGCTCTTCCTGGTGGTCGTGGTGGCGAGGTTCGTCTGGGCCTATCCCGGCACCTTCGTCCCGCGCCTCCTCTCCGCCCGCATCAGGGAACGCGAGGAGAACCCCACCTGGAGAGGCCCGATCGTCACCTCCTGGGCGGCGATGCGGGGTGTGGTGTCCCTGGCCATCGCCTTCTCGATCCCCCTCACGGTGCACGGCGGCGGCCCCTTCCCCCAGCGCAACCTGATCCTCTTCCTGACCTTCACCACGGTCATCGGCACCCTGGTGGTGCAGGGCCTCACCCTGGCCCCGCTGATCCGGCTCCTCGACTTCCCCCCGCGGGACGTCCAGGCGGAGACCCTCGCCGAGGCCAACGCCCAGGCGCAGGCCTCCCGGGTCGCCGAACAGCGTCTGGACGAACTCCTCGCCGACGAGCGCAACACCATCCCCCCGCCCCTCGCCGACCGCCTCCGCCAGGTCCTGGAGCGCCGCCAGAACGCCGTCTGGGAACGCCTCGGCCAGACCAACCCCGTCACCGGCGAGTCCGTGGACGAGACCTACCGCCGCCTCTCCCGCGAAATGATCGGCGCCGAACGCGCGATGTTCGTACGCCTCCGCGACGGCCGCTACATCGACGACGAGATGCTGCGCACCCTGCTGCGCAGACTCGACCTGGAGGAGGCGGCGGCCTACCGGGAGACGACCTGAGGGCGTCGCGGTCCGGCACCAACCGGAGGGGGCGACCTGGACCGGCGTCTACGGGAACGGTCGTCCCGTGACCACGGCGGCCACGGTCGTCCCCCGCTCGAACGCCCCCTCCTGTGCGAGGGCGACAAGTCCGTACAGCGACTTGGCGACATACAGACGCTCCACCGGCAGCCCGTGCCGCTGCTCGAAGTCCGCGGCGAAGGCGTCGAGTTCGTTGGGCACGCGCGCGTATCCGCCGAAGTGGAAGCGGTCGTCGAGCCACCAGTGGCCACGCCGTGTGCCGAAGGCCTGCCGCTGCAGTTCCGCTATGTCCGCGGCCAGGAAGCCGCCCCTGAGCACCGGTATGCCGAGGGCGCGCTGGCCGGGGGCGAGTCCGGCGGCCAGACCGGCCAGCGTGCCGCCGGTCCCGCAGGCGAGGGCGACGACGTCGGCACGGCCGCGCAGCTCCTCGCCCAGGGCCTGACAGCCGCGCACCGCGGCGGAGTTGCTCCCGCCCTCCGGGACGACGTACGCCCCCTCGGCGCCGGTCGCGCGCAGCACGCGCGCGAGGGTGTCCGGTTCGGTCTTGTGGCGGTACGTCGACCTGTCGACGAAGTGCAGCCGCATGCCGTCGGCGGCGCATCGGGCCAGGGAGGGGTTGAGGGGACGGCCGGCGAGTTCCTGGCCGCGCACCACACCGACGGTGGGAAGACCGAGGAGACGCCCCGCGGCGGCCGTGGCGCGGAGGTGATTCGAGTACGCGCCCCCGAAGGTGAGGACGGTGCGACCGGCCGCGGCCTCCAGATTCGGCACGAGCTTGCGCCACTTGTTCCCGATCAGATCCGGGTGGATGAGGTCGTCCCGCTTGAGCAGGAGACGCAGACCGCGGCGATCGAAGCGGGGGTCCGACACTTCCCGCAGGGGGGAGGGGAGGCGGGGGTGCAGGGCGTCGATGCTGGTCACGCCTTCATTGTGACGGGCTGGACGGCGCGGACGGCGACCCGGCGACGACCCCGCTTCCCAGCCCCCGGTTGATCCATTCCCGCTCTTTCGGGTAATACCACCGGCACGCTCCGTGAGGAAGGCTTGTCCGTGCAGATCATCGTGCGCGGCGCAGTCGGGCGCCGACGCATCATCGGGAGGGCATTTCTCATATGTCGGTAGGCGAAGAGGTCCGTACGGAGCAGGGCAAGCCGCAGCAGAGTCTCGGCACGGCCGCCGCGCGGAACCTGGCCACCACGACCAAGTCCGCACCCCAGATGCAGGAGATCAGCTCCCGCTGGCTGCTGCGCATGCTGCCCTGGGTCAATGTGCAGGGCGGCACCTACCGGGTGAACCGGCGACTGACGTACGCCGTGGGGGACGGCCGTATCACGTTCGTGAAGACCGGTGACCGGGTCGAGGTGATCCCCGCCGAGCTGGGCGAGCTGCCCGCACTGCGTGACTACGAGGACGAGGAGGTGCTGGCGGAGCTCGCCCAGCGCTGCCGTCAGCAGGAGTTCCCGCCGGGTTCGGTGATCGCCTCCTTCGGCAGCCAGACCGACGAGGTCCATCTGCTGGCGCACGGCAGGGTGGAGAAGGTCGGCACGGGCCCGTACGGCGACGACGCGGTCCTCGGGGTCCTCGCGGACGGCGCCTACTTCGGCGAGTCGGCGCTGCTGGACCCGGACGCCATCTGGGAGTACACGGCCCGCGCGCAGACCGCGTGCACGGTCCTGGTCCTCTCCCGCCAGGACGTCGCGCAGGTCGCGGAGCGCGCCGAAACGCTGCGTGAGCACCTCCAGCGGCAGAGCGCGGTCCCCGAGCAGCACACCAACAAGTACGGCGAGCGGGAGATCGAGCTCGCGGCCGGCCACTCCGGCGAGCCGGACATCCCGCACACCTTCGTCGACTACGAGGCCAGGCCCCGTGAGTACGAGCTGAGCGTCGCCCAGACCGTGCTGCGCATCCACTCGCGCGTGGCCGACCTCTACAACCAGCCGATGAACCAGACCGAGCAGCAACTCAGGCTGACGGTCGAGGCGTTGAAGGAGCGCCAGGAGCACGAGCTGATCAACAACCGCGAGTTCGGGCTGCTGAACAACTGCGAGTACGACCAGCGGCTGCAGCCGCACGACGGTGTGCCCAGCCCCGACGACCTGGACGAGCTGCTCAGCCGGCGGCGGGGCACCAAGTTCCTGCTGGCGCACCCGCGCGCGATCTCCGCGATCGGGCGTGAGCTCAACAAGCGCGGACTGGTCCCCGAGACCATCGAGGTGGCGGGCAACCGCATCCCGACCTGGCGGGGCGTGCCGATCTACCCCTGCAACAAGATCCCGGTCAGTCCGACGCGGACCAGCTCGATCATCGCGATGCGTACCGGCGAGGCCGAGCAGGGCGTCATCGGCCTGCAGCAGGCCGGCATCCCGGACGAGATCGAGCCGAGCCTGTCCGTGCGGTTCATGGGCATCAACGAACAGGCGATCATCAAGTACCTGGTGACGGCGTACTACTCGGCCGCGGTTCTCGTGCCGGACGCCCTCGGAGTCCTGGAGAACGTTGAGATCGGCCGCTGGAGGTGACGTTTCTGCACCTGGGAGCAGTGTCCCCGCCCGCCGGGAGGGGTAGTACACCTCGATCGCATGCGACCGGCGGGAGCGCGAGCGCCACCGTCCGCGGACTGACCGAGGGGGACCCCATGGCCGAGTTCTCGACGGAGACGCCGCAGCATCCGGCCGAGGCACACCGCCCCGCCGTACCGCGGCGATCCGCCGGGGCGGCGCGGCCCGCCGTGGCGCTCGACGGCCATCTCGACGGCCATGAGGCCGCGGCCATCCTGGAGCGCACCCGGGCGTCGGTCGACCCCGAACTGCGCGCCGCCATCGACTCGTTGCCCGGATCCATGCGCCGGATCGCGCTCTACCACTTCGGCTGGGAGCACGCCGACGGCACACCGGCGGCGGGCAACGCGGGCAAGGCGATACGCCCCGCGCTCGTCCTCACCGCGGCCACCGCGCTCGGCGGACCACGGGCGGGCGAGGCGGCCGTACGGGCGGCCGCGGCCGTGGAACTGGTGCACAACTTCACACTGCTGCACGACGACGTGATGGACCGCGACACCACCCGCAGACACCGGCCCACCGCCTGGACGGTGTTCGGCGACGCGGACGCGATCCTCGCCGGGGACGCCCTCCAGGCGCTGGCCCTTGGCCTGCTCGCCGGGGACCCGCATCCGGCGTCCACGTCGGCCGCCGCACGGCTCGCCGCCTGTGTGGTCGAGCTGTGCGCCGGCCAGCACTCGGACACCGCGCTGGAGCGGCGCCACCCCGGCGAGGTCACCCTCGACGAGGTGCTCACCATGGCCGAGGCGAAGACGGGCGCGCTGCTGGGGTGCGCCTGTGCGCTGGGCGCGCTGTACGCGGGAGCCTCCGAGGAGGAGGTGGCGGCGCTGGACGCGTTCGGCCGTCAGGCCGGGCTCGCCTTCCAGCTCATCGACGACGTCATCGGCATATGGGGCGACCCGAGCCGCACCGGCAAGCCGGCCGGCGCCGACCTCGCGGTCCGCAAGAAGTCCCTTCCGGTCGTCGCCGCCCTGACCTCGGGCACACCGGCGGCGGCGGACCTGGCGGCGCTGTACGAGGTGCCGTACGAGAAGGAGGGCGAGGAGGACCTGGTGCGGACGGCGCAGGCCGTCGAGGAGGCCGGCGGGCGGGACTGGGCGCAGGTCCAGGCCGCCGACCGGATGGCCCGCGCGATGCAGGAGCTGTCGCGTGCGATCCCCGACCCGGAGGCGGCGGGCGGACTGCTGGCGCTCGCGGAGTTCGTTACCCGGCGCAGCAGCTGATCTCCAGGACACCGGTGCCCGAGCGGCCGTACGGCTCCTGACCCCGTACGGCTGCCGAGGCACCGGTAGGGCGGGTCCCGCGCATCCCCACGGTGCGCGGGCCCCGCCCGCTTCTTTCCGGTCCGGGTGCCGGACCCGCCGGGTAGGCTCAAGGTCCTTGAGATCAAGGCCGGTTGAGAGGCGGGGGCACAAGCATGGGTGTGGCGATCCGGACGGCGGACGAGAGCGATCGCGAGCTGGTCGTCCGGCTGCTGGACGAGGCCTTCCAGGACGATCCGGTGAGCAACTGGGTCTTCCCCGGCGAGGAGTACCTCCGTACGACGCACCACAGACTGATGGCCGCCTTCACGGAGATCGTGCTCGCCGAGGGCCGTATCGACGTCACCGAGGACGGCAGCGCGTGCGCGCTGTGGCTGACGGTGCCCGCCGACGCCCATGACGCCGACGACGACGGGCCCGCCCAGCTGCGGGCCGCCGTCGATCCCGGCAACGAGCGGGTCGAGCTGATCGGCCGTCTCACCGCGGGCATCCACCCCGAGGGCCGCGCCCACGCGTATCTGTGGATGATCGGTGTGTCACCGGACCGCCAGGGCGAGGGCCTCGGCACCGCCCTGATCCAGCACGTCCTCGACCGCTGCGACCGCGACGGCCTGCCGGCCTATCTGGAGGCCAGCAACGCCCGCAGCCGCGCCCTGTACGAGCGCCTCGGCTTCGCGGCCACCGGCCACCCCCTCGACCTCCCGTACGACGGCCCGAGCATGTGGCCCATGTGGCGCGAGCCCCGGACCCATCAGGTCTAGGGCGTGTTGCGAAAGTCCCGCCTGCCGCTCGACGCCTGGCCCGCACTCTCGCCGCACCGGGCGAAAACCCACGTACAACCAGTACGAGGGCTTCCGCCCGGCACGCCGAGAGCACGCCCCAGACGCCGCCCGGCC